>NZ_JANSHU010000017.1:0-49706 GCF_047461755.1 Synechococcus sp. R65.1
CCCCCCCCCCCCCCCCCCCCCCCCCCCCCCCCCCCCCCCCCCCCCCCCCCCCCCCCCCCCCCCCCCCCCCCACCCCCGCCCCCCCGGGGCAGGATCTGGCCGGCCAAGACCTCAGCAAAGCTGACCTGCGGGGGCTGGTGCTGCGGCAAATTTGTCTAAGGGGAGCCAACCTCAAGCGGGCGGATCTGCGCGGATCCAACCTGGAGGAAGCGGATCTGCGGGGGGCCAATTTGCAGCGGACAGATCTCCGGGGGGCCAACTTGCAGAATGCCGACCTGGAGGGGGCCGATCTCCGCGGCGCCGAGCTGCGCCAGGCCCAGTTGCAGGGAGCTAACTTGCGCCGCGCCGACCTCAGCGGGGCTAATTTGGAGCAAGCCAACCTAGAAGGCGCCCAGATCGAGGGCCTCAAGCATAGCGGCGCCCGGATTGCCGGCCTGATCTTCCCCGACGGCACCCCCCTCAAGCCTTGGTGGTGGTAGGCCGACCCTCCCTCCCAAATCCAAAGGAATCCCAAGATCCCCACGCCCTTCTCCAAACCTAGCTCACCATGGGAGTAGAGATACCTAGGGGGTGGAGCTATGGTTTTGGCAGAACAGCTCTCGAGAAAACCGCTCACCGACGAGGAACTGCGCAAGATCGACGCCTACTGGCGGGCTGCCAACTACTTGTCAGTGGGGCAGATCTACTTGATGGACAATCCGCTGCTGCGGGAGCCCTTGAAGCCAGAACACGTGAAGCCGCGCCTATTGGGGCACTGGGGCACTACTCCAGGGCTGAACTTTATTTACGTGCACCTCAACCGCATCATCAAGCGGGAAAACCTCAACGTCCTCTACATCACCGGCCCCGGCCACGGCGGCCCTGCCCTAGTGGCCAACACCTACTTGGAAGGCACCTACAGCGAGGTGTACCCCAACATCACCCAAGATGTCGAAGGTCTGCGCAAGCTCTTTAAGCAGTTCTCCTTCCCCGGCGGCGTGCCCAGCCATGCGGCTCCGGAAACCCCCGGCTCCATCCACGAGGGGGGAGAACTGGGCTATGCCCTGGCCCATGCCTTTGGGGCTGCCTTTGACAACCCCGATCTGCTGGTGGCCTGTGTGGTGGGGGATGGAGAAGCGGAAACCGGCCCTCTAGCTGCCTCCTGGCACTCCAACAAGTTTCTCAACCCCATCCGCGACGGGGCGGTGCTGCCCATTCTCCACCTCAACGGCTACAAGATTGCCAACCCCACCATCCTGGGCCGCCTCAGCCGCGAAGAGCTGCAAAGCCTGTTTGTGGGCTACGGCTACAAGCCTTACTTCGTGGAGGGCTCCGAGCCGGCAGAAACGCACCAGTTGATGGCCGCCACCCTCGACACCGTTATCCATGAAATCCGAGAAATCCAGCACTATGCCCGCAGCAAGGGGGATCCCACTCGTCCCCAATGGCCGATGATCATCCTGCGCACCCCCAAAGGTTGGACTGGCCCCAAAGAGGTGGACGGCAAAAAGGTCGAGGACTTCTGGCGCTCCCACCAGGTACCGCTGGCGGATCTGGCCCAAAAGCCGGAGCACCTCAAGATCCTGGAAGAGTGGCTGCGCAGCTACAGGCCAGAAGAGCTCTTCGACGAAAACGGCCGCCTGCTCCCCGAGCTGCAGGAGCTAGCTCCCAAGGGGGAAAAGCGCATGGGCGCCACTCCCTATGCCAACGGCGGCTTGCTGACGCGGGAGCTGAGGATGCCAGATTTCCGCCGCTACGCCGTAGACGTCCCGCGCCCTGGCACCACGGAAGCCGAGGCCACCAAGGTGCTGGGGCAATTCTTGCGGGATGTGATGAAGCTCAACCCCCACAACTTCCGCCTCTTTGGCCCCGACGAGACGGCTTCCAACCGCTTGGATGCTGTGTTTGAGGCCAGCGACCGCACCTGGGTGGCCCCTATCTACGACTACGACGAGCACCTCTCCCCTGACGGGCGGGTTATGGAGATCCTGAGCGAGCACGTCTGTCAGGGCTGGCTGGAGGGCTACCTGTTGACCGGTCGCCACGGCTTCTTCTCCTGCTACGAGGCCTTCATTCACCTGGTGGACTCGATGTTTAACCAACATGCCAAGTGGCTGAAAACCTCCCGGCACATCCCCTGGCGGCGGCCCATCCCTTCCCTCAACTACCTGCTGACTTCCCACGTGTGGCGGCAGGATCACAACGGCTTCAGCCACCAGGATCCCGGCTTTCTGGATCACGTGGTCAACAAGAAAGCCGATGTTATCCGCGTCTACCTGCCCCCCGATGCCAACACCCTGCTCTCGGTGGCGGATCACTGCCTACGCAGCCGCCACTACGTCAATGTCATCGTGGCGGGGAAACAGCCGGCTCTGCAGTACCTGGACATGGACGCCGCCATCAAGCACTGCACCCAGGGCTTGGGGATCTGGGAGTGGGCCAGCAACGACCAGGGCTCGGAGCCGGATGTGGTCATGGCCTGCTGTGGCGATGTGCCCACCATGGAAACCCTGGCGGCGGTGGACTTCTTGCGGCAGCACCTGCCGGAGATCAAGATCCGGGTGGTGAACGTGGTCAACCTGATGAAGCTGCAGCCGCCCAGCGAACATCCCCACGGCATCAGCGACAAGGAGTTTGTCAGCATCTTTACCCCCGACAAGCCCATCGTGTTTGCCTTCCACGGCTACCCTTGGCTGATTCACCGCCTCACCTACCGCCGCCCCAACCACCACAACCTCCACGTGCGCGGCTACAAGGAGGAAGGCACCACCACCACTCCCTTCGACATGTGCGTCCTCAACCAGGTGGATCGCTTTAACCTAGCCAACGATGTATTGGAGCGGGTGGAGCGCTTCAAATACCGACGGGATCACGTCCAGCAGTTGATTCGGGACAAGCTGGTGGAGCACAAGCAGTACATCTGCAAGTACGGCGAGGATCTGCCGGAGGTGCGCAACTGGAAGTGGCCCTACTAGGGGATCCCCCTCTGAGCCGCGGGCAAGCTAGAGTTTTCTTGGGCTCTGCCTGCTAGAGTTTTCCCAAGCTTGGAGATTGAGGGTGTGAGGGGTTTAGAAAAGATGGAGGGGGATACCCTTTCCCGGCTGGAGGTGGAGGAGGCGGACTGGGGCGGGGCGGCGCTTACCCTAGTTCTGGGCCTAGCGCTCTCGGCCTTGGTGATGGGAAGCCAGCCCCAGGTGCTTCTTCCCTTTGGGCTGAGCGTGCTGGGATCGGCGGTGCTGGGATCCCTGCTTCTTCCGCTCTTGCGGCGCTGGAAGGCAGGGCAGGTCATCCGCGAGGAGGGACCCCAGTCCCACTACAAAAAAGCGGGCACGCCAACCATGGGCGGCCTTAGCTTTTTGCCGGTGGGGCTGCTGGTAGCCGGGAGCTGGAGCGGCTGGGATCCCCAGTGGCTGGCGGTGGCCCTCCTGACCCTGGCCTACACCTTGGTTGGCTGGCTGGACGATTGGCTGGTCATCCGGCAGCGCTCCAACAAGGGGTTGCCCCCCCAATCGAAGCTTTTGCTCCAGGTGGGGATTGGCCTGGTTTTTTGCGGCTACTTGGCCTGGCAAGGGATCCCAACGGTTCTCACGCTTCCGGGAATAGGCTCCCTCCCCCTAGGCGGGCTGTTTTGGCCGCTGGCTTTGTTTGTGCTGGTGGGCACCAACAACGCCGTCAACCTTGCCGACGGCATGGACGGCCTGGCCGCAGGGGTGGTGGCCCTTGTCCTGGCAGGGCTGGGGCTGACGGCAACGGATCCCGTTTTGGCGCTCGTGGCCTTTGCCTTGAGCGGCGCCTGTCTGGGCTTTCTGGTGCACAACCACCATCGGGCCCGCCTGTTTATGGGAGATACCGGCTCCCTAGGCCTGGGGGGCGCTCTGGCGGGGCTGGCGCTGCTGGGAGATCAGCTCTGGGCTCTGGGCTGGATGGGCGGGATATTGGTGGCGGAGGCGCTGTCGGTAATCCTACAGGTAGGCTACTTCCAATACACCAAACGCAAGACCGGCCAAGGCCAACGGCTGCTGCGCATGTCTCCTCTCCACCACCACCTGGAGTTGGGGGGCTGGTCGGAGGTGCAGGTGGTGGGGTGCTTCTACGGGCTAACAGCGCTATTGGTGGGGGTGGGCTGGCTCTGCTGGCAGGGGTCTGGAGGGTGAGCCTCTCTAGGGCTGCAAGATCATCGACCAGGAGCCGCTTGCCTCATCCCAAAAAGGCGCCAGCGACTCTCCCACCACATTTGGCCCCCAGTAGCGGCGGGTTCCATCTAGGGTAAAAGCCACCACAACATCGCCGGGGCCAATCTGCAGCGGCTCCTCCCCTAAGCTCAGCAGCAAACCCTGGCTGCCTCCTTCGCCGGGGGCAAAATCCCAGTGAGCCGTTTCGGGGTTGGTCAGCCGACTGCTGCTGCGCAACAAGATCACTAAGCGAATGGGGTGGGGAGTGCGGTTGCCAACCCGAAAGGAGCCGGTGCGAACCGATTTCGAGGTTAGGACAGAGGTCCCCCCCTGCCTAGACGAACTGGGCGGGGATGTGGCAATTAGGGGAGCTGCAATCCCCCTAGGAACAGCCAGACTCCAAGCCAGGGCAGCAGCCAAGCCCAAGGATCCCCGCCGTACGCTAGCCGGCAATGACCTGCCGGCCACTTGGGCAAAGCGCTTTGAGAGGGCGGAAATGGCCATCAGAATTCCTGCCAGCAGGAAGGCTAGGTGTCGGATGGAGAGCGCTACCTCCCCAACTGCTCTCGGGCGGCGTTGCCCTAGGGGGTAGCACGTCTATTCTCTTCCTATTCTCTCGGAAAGCGAGAGGAAAAACAGCTCCCCTGCTAGGGATTGACCGCTCGACATTGCCATCCCTGCGGGCTGCGCTCATAGAGGGTTCGCCGTTGGGGGTAGATTGCATCCCCCCTGAGCTGCAGGTGATCCACCTCCGTTGGATCCAACAGCAGGAGGACAAAAGTGGGCGGCGGCGAAGAGGCCTTTTCGGGGGTTAGCTCGGCAACAAAGGCCTCTGGTGGAGCAAGAGGACCTTTGGGTTCTGGCCAAAACCAGAGCAGCCGTCCTTCTTCTGGGATTTGTTGCCACAACTGTTGCCGCTGCTGCTGCGCTTGCGGATCCGGATGGCCAGCGGTGATGGCTTCCAGGGTGCCGGCGATGCGGAATTGCTCGCGCGTTTTGGCAAAGTACCAGCAGATCTGGGCCAGGGGACAGTGGGCAATCTGGTGGATCTTCTCGCTGCGGCTGTCCACCGCCAACTGGATGCGGTCGGTCTCGCCCAGAAACCCCCGGAAGACCACTGTGCGGTTGCGCGGCCGCCCGCAGGGATCCACCGTGGCCAACTGCAAATAGCGTGCAGCCGGGTCGCTGCGGTTGCGGTGCAAGGCCGCTTGGAGCTTTGCCCGCCAGGAAGAAGCCTCGGCCGGGCTATCCTTCAACTTGTCCATAGAGGTTCGCAGATGCCCGCCAAGCAAGACTTAACCGCCAGGGGGGAGCCTACCCTTGCGGATCCCTGGACTGCCCTGGCCCGGCGTTGGGATCCAGCGCAGGGGGATGAAAGCGGTGCTCCAGCCAGCTCTCCGCTGCCCCCTCAAACCGCTCTGGCACCGGCTGTTTCATTGGCAGTTTTTGGAACACTAGACTGAGATACTCGCTGTACCACGGCGAGCGGACTTCCCGCACCTTGTACCACACCGAGCGTGACATCAACAGCGTCCGCTCCACCTCCTGGGCTCCCAGCTTAAGCAAGAACTCTTCCCGTTCCGGCTGGTAATCGGTGGAGGCCAACGCCAAAGCCTGCGGCGGATAGGCTTGGGTGAGCTGGGCCATCTTGGCCATGAGCTCTGGGTAGAGCCAGGTGTAGGCGGGGTGAACCGTAAGCTTGGCCACGTGCGGCTGCTGCCCCGTCCGATCCAGCTTGAGGTTGAAATAGCCGATGGCGGTTCTCCGCTCGGGCTCATAGACACACATCTCCAGCCGTTCGGTTTGGCTGACGGCACACCTGGCCTGCTCCAGAAGCCACTCCAGGGGGCTAGTGCGGAAGTCGCCCACGTTGCGGTCGTACACCTGGCGCACCGTGGCCGGCATGGATCCCGTATCCAGTTGATAGATGGCGTAGGCATCTCGGTTAGTCACCGGCACCAGGTTGGGCAGCTTGGGCTCGTGTTGGCTGAGGGCGGCCAGGATCTCGGGCGGGATCGACCAGTAGGTAATCTGGGCTAGGGGCTGGAAGCCATTGTGCCGGTAGAGGGCTATCGCCCCCTTGTTGTGGATGTTCACCTCCAGAATCCAGGTGCGGGCCTCGCGAAAGTGCTCCATGCAGTGTTTGAGCAACTTAGACCCAATTCCCTGACGCTGGGCCGAAGGCGCCACCGCCATGTGATCCACCCGCCAGGTGCTGCGGGAATGGTTAAAGGGAGAAACCTGAATAACCCCCTGGATTTTGCCCTCCAGCTCCGCCACATGCACGGTAAACATGTGCTGGAAGCGGTTGGGAAACAGGCTTAGGGCTCTTAGAAGCCCGTACCACTGGCGCAGCCTCCGCAGTTGGCGACGAATGTCTACCGAGCGACTGCCATACTCTTCTTCAAAAGCTTGCGCCAAAATCTCCTCCACCGCCTCCAGATCCCCCAGTTGGGCCGGGCGGAGAATCAGCTTGGGAGCCTCGCTGGGGGCTTCGGAATCTGGAGTAGGTTTTACCGTTGTCCTGTCCATGTTAAAGTTCCGGGGGGAACATTCAAAGCATAGCCCAGAATCCTCCTTCTTCTAGGGAGGTTGTTGCGGCCCCGAAAAAATTTTTTGTGGTCGCTTGGCCAGTTAGGCGCTGGCATCGAGCAACGCAAAGTTGCTAAAGCTAAAGCGCTTCTCAACAACACCAGCTTCCGTCTCGGTTTGAATGCGCCGCTCGGAGAGGATGTAGTACTTGCCCACTTTGGTGTAGAGGTCTTCAAATTGGCTGCGCCCACCCTTTTGCTCACCGGTCTTGGCGTCGTGGTAGACAGAGTCGTAGCGGTGGGAGAGGTAGCCTTCGCCGGTGTCGTGGCTGCTGAAGGTGTGAATGGTAACCACCACGCCGTGAATGTGCCGATGCACCATGGTAATTTGGTTGTCGCGCACGTGGTAGCGATCCCCCTCGGCTTTGCCTCCCACGAGGATCTCCACCGAGCCATCGGGCAGGATTTGGCCGTAGCGAAACGTGTTTTGGCCGTGGGCTTCGGCAAAGCTGCGGCGCACCCGGTGGACAGAAATCTCCCACATCTGCTCTTGGATGGCTTTCCGAGCTTCCTCATCTTCCACACCGGTTACCGTGGCTTTCAGGTCTGCCCCCAGGCGCACCTGACCCACAAACATGCGCTCTCCATCCCAGTAGGTGACCTCTGCGCTATAGCCCGGAAAGTCGGGATCCCAGGTGTAGCGATTTTCGTAGGCAGCCCGAAACAGTTCTTCTGCAGAAACGCGAGTTGCGGTCATCAGGGATCTCCTTCTTGCAAGAGATTCTCATCACTCTCCATTGTACTGCTCTCCCCTGTTGGGCTAAACCCAGCCGCCCGCGCTGGGAGCCTGCATTCAGGGAAGGGGCTGAGCGAATCCTCCTCTGCCACTATAGGGTAGAAGCAGGGCTGTAGGAACTTCTCTTCCTTCCTCACTCCCGGTTTGGGCCTGCTAGTTTAGCCGCTGCTGTGATCCCCAGAGTATTCTCTGAAGTGCCTACCTTTTCTTTTGTGTGAGGAGGAAGATTGAAAGATTTTGACAATCGCGGCAACAGAGCGTCCTCTCGCATTGACCCGGCGGGGCTCTTGGAGCCTGAGCTGTGGCCGACCTCCACAGGGATGGCAGCCTCGTCAGAGATAGCAGGGCCGGTGCTAAAAATTGTTGGCAAGCAGACCCTAAGCGGCCACGTTCCCATCGGGGGATCGAAAAACTCAGCTTTGGCTCTCATGGCCGGATCCCTCTTGGCCCCTGCCGCTTGTCGAATTCACAACGTGCCGCGCCTGCTGGACATCGAACGCATGGGGCAGATCCTGGCCACCCTGGGGGTTAAGGTGTCCCATGTCGGCAATACCCTTGACCTAGACGCCAGCTCCCTGAGGACTTGCCAGGCTCCCTATGAATTGGTCAGCCAGTTACGGGCCAGTTTCCTTATCATCGGACCGTTGGTGGCGCGGCTGGGAGTGGCCAGGGTGCCCCTACCGGGCGGCTGCGCCATTGGCTCGCGTCCCGTGGATCTGCATGTGCGGGGTTTGCAGGCGTTGGGGGCAACGGTTCAGATTGAGCACGGGGTGGTCCACGCCTATGCCCGTAAGCTGGTGGGAACCCGCATCTACCTCGACTATCCCAGCGTTGGTGCTACGGAAACTCTGATGATGGCTGCTACGCTGGCCGAAGGGGAAACGGTGATTGAAAATGCCGCCCAAGAGCCAGAGGTAGCGGACCTGGCCCGTTTTTGTCAGGCGATGGGAGCCCGCATCCGGGGCGTAGGCACCAATACCGTTGTGGTGGTGGGGGTGCCGCGTCTGCATGGCACAGAGTACACCGTCATTCCCGATCGCATCGAGGCCAGTACCTATCTCATCGCTGGAGCGATTACCCGCTCTGAGCTCACCGTGGGGCCGGTGATTCCGGATCACCTGCGGGCGGTGATTGCCAAGCTGCGGGACATGGGGCTGCGGGTGGAGGAAGAAGGCCCCAACCGTCTGCGCATTGCCCCGGCTCAACTCAGCTCAGGCTGGATCTGTCAGGCCACCGATATCCAAACCCTGCCCTACCCGGGTTTTCCCACCGATGTGCAGGCGCCAATCATGGCTTTGGCTGCTCTCAGCGAGGGCAGTTGCACCATCGAGGAGACAGTGTTTGAAAACCGAATGCACCACATCCCGGAGCTTAACCGCATGGGCGCGGACATTCGTCTCAAGAACCGGGTGGCCATCGTCCGGGGGGTGCCGTCTCTGTCAGGGGCGCCGGTGGTGGCTACGGACTTGCGGGCGGGGGCGGCCTTGGTGTTGGCTGGCCTGGCGGCCGAGGGCTGCTCCACCATCTACGGGCTCCACTACATCGACCGCGGCTACGAAGCCATCGACGAAAAGTTGCGCAATGTCGGGGCCAAGGTGTATCGCTGTAACAACCCGGCGGAAGACCCGACTACGGCCTAGAGTCAGCCAGGGATAACCCCTTCCCGGCTTCAGCGTTCCCTGAATGTAGGTGTCAAGCCATGTCCTACGTGTATGACTGTGTCATCGTCGGCGCTGGCCCTGCCGGCGGAGCTGCCGCCTACCACCTAGCCAAGCGCGGGCGCTCGGTGCTGGTCCTGGAAAAGGATCCCTTGCCCCGCTACAAGCCCTGCGGGGGCGGCGTCTCCCCCATGGTGGCGGCCTGGTTTGACTTTGACTTCAGCCCCGCCATCTCGCTGAAGATTCGGCAAATTCGCTACACCTGGCGGGGTGGGGATCCAGTGGTGGTCGAGTTGGATCTGAAAGAGCCAGTGTGGATGGTGCGACGGGAGGTTTTCGACGCCTACCTAATCCAGCAGGCCCAGAAGCAGGGGGCCACCCTCTGGGCTGGATGTGCTGCCGCCGGCCTTGAGTGGCAAAGTGACCGCTGGCAGGTAATGACTCCTGCTGGCCCGGTCTGGGGCCGGTACGTGATTGGAGCTGATGGGGCCAGGGGGTCGATGGCGAAGTGGCTGGGCTTTCGCAGTCGCCAGTGCCGCCTGGCCGCTGCCCTAGAGGCGGAAGTAGCTGGCTTGGAACCGCAAACTGCCGCTGCTCACTTTGACTTCGGCAGTGTTAGCAATGGCTACATTTGGAACTTCCCCAAGGCGGACGGCTACTCGATTGGAGCTGGCACCTTTCGGGGTGGCCAGAAACAAAACCTGCGGGAAATAGCCAGCCAGTATGCCCACAACTTTGGCATCGACCTCAAGTCGGTTAAGTCCTTTGGCCATCCCCTCTGCCTTTGGGACGGGGATCAACCCCTGCACAGCCAAAATGCGCTCCTGGTGGGAGATGCCGCCTGTGTTGTCGACCCGTTTACCGCCGAAGGGATCCGTCCCTCCCTCCTCACTGGCATGCTGGCGGCGCAGGCCATCGACCAAGCCCTGGCAGGGGATCCCGAAGCCCTGGCCAACTACTCCGCCCGCGTCCAACAGGAGTGGGGCACAGAGATGCGCTGGGCCAAGCGGATTGCGGCTCTGTTCTACCGCTTTCCCGGCGTGGGCTACCGAGTTGGCGTCAAGCGACCGGGAGCCACCCGGCGTATGGGCCAAATCTTGGCTGGCGAGCTGCGCTATAGCGATGTGGCTAGCGCCGCTATTCGCCAGTTGAGTGCTGGTCTCTTGGCCTAGACAGCTTGCTGGGAACTGCAGCCAGGATCGTCAAAGCGGCGGCTAATCAACAGACAGTTGCGGCCATCGGCCTGGCGAGTGTAGCTCAGGTGGGTGGAGAGGGCTTTCATCAGCAAAATGCCCCGCCCTCCCTCGGATTCGGCGTCGGGGAGGGGCTTGGCTGCTAGGTTTTGGGCAAAGCCCTCCAAGTCAAACTCCTGACCCTGATCCCAGATGCGTAGCTCTAGTCCCTGCGGCGTCAGCGCCAGCTCGATATCGATAGGCGTGCTGGCAGGCAGGGCGCGATGGGCATGGCGGACGGCATTGGTAAGCCCTTCCGCCAGAACCAACTGGCACTCCAACCAGATGGGATCTGGAATACCCGCGTTGCGAAAGGACTCAAACCAAGTCAAAACTTCACCTAGGGCATCCAAAGTCGTGTCAACCCTCAGCGCAAAGGCTCGTTTTTCCTCTGCCGGAATCTCTGCCTCACTCAAATTGCGCCCTACTCCGAAGTTCTCCCTCAGCAGGAATGACCCGGTCAAATTCTAAACCAACCTGCTTCAGCCGCTTACCCCCCCTTTTAGGGGGCACTGAGGCTTGCTGTAGCCGCGCCTTCAACTTCCCAAGGGAATGAGAAGCTGCCCAGGAAGAAGCTAAGGGGAAGGGTCTGGGCAGTAGGGGTTAGGATCTGTGAAGATTTGGCCTGTTCTGGCTATGAGTCTCTCTACCTGGAAGCGCTGGTTGGACTCTTTTCTCATTGCCCTGGCCCTTCTGATGTTTGCCGGCTTTGTCTGGTTTGTTTTCTCGGTAACAGCAGCCTTCTTCGGGATTACCCTAGGCTACAAGCTCTGGCTGCGGCTGTGGCTGCCCTGGTTTCAGCCGTTGCTGGGGATCCTGACAGCCGGCGCTTTGCTAAGCGGCGTGTGGAGTTGGCTCTCCCACAATCGAGACCATCAGCAGTCCTAAAGATCCGCCGGCGCCAAGAGGCCACGGACTGGCTCTATACTGAGAAGCGTATCTAAGTGTTGAGCACCTGAGGCAGTCTGGCGTCGTGTTTGTCCTATCTGGTTACGAGTACCTGCTGGCTTTCCTCATTGTCTGCGCCCTGCTGCCAGTTTTGGCCCTAGGGGCCTCAGCCCGTTTGTCTCCCAAACGGCAGGGAGCCCTGCGAGTCAGCACCTATGAGTCGGGGATGGAGCCGTTTGGGCAGGCCTGGATTCAGTTCAACATCCGCTACTACATGTTCGCGCTTGCCTTCGTCATTTTCGATGTGGAGACTGTGTTCCTCTACCCTTGGGCAGTAGCTTTTCACCGCCTGGGGCTGCTGGCTTTTGTGGAGGCTTTGATTTTCATTGCCATCCTCGTGGTGGGTCTTGTCTACGCTTGGAGAAAAGGAGCGCTGGAATGGTCATGACCTCTAAGGAGCCGGAAGTTTTGTTTCCGGCCTCTCCTCCGCAAGTTACTACGGATCTTTCCAACAATGTTATTCTCACAACGGTAAACGACCTCTACAACTGGGCCAAGATGTCCAGCCTCTGGCCGCTGCTCTATGGCACCGCCTGCTGCTTTATCGAGTTTGCGGCGATGCTGGGATCCCGCTTTGACTTCGACCGCTTTGGCCTGTTGCCTCGGACTTCGCCGCGCACCGCTGATTTGCTCATCACAGCGGGAACGGTAACCATGAAGATGGCGCCGGCGCTGGTTAAGCTCTACCAACAGATGCCCGAGCCCAAGTACGTCATTGCCATGGGAGCTTGCACCATCAGCGGCGGCATGTTCAGCTCTGATTCCTACACCGCTGTGCGAGGGGTGGATAAGCTCATCCCCGTGGACGTGTACATTCCCGGCTGCCCACCCCGCCCTGAGGCCATCATGGACGCCATTGTCAAGCTGCGCAAGAAGATTGCCGCTGAGGACATGCGGGAGCGGGGCCGTCTGCAGCAAACCCACCGCTACTACACCGTCAAGCACAACCTCAGACCGGTGCCCGAAGTCATCACTGGCAAGTACTTGGAGAGCGAAACCCGCCAGGCTCCGCCGCCGGAGCTAGCTGCCGCCATTGGCCTGCCCGTGCCGCCGGCCCTGCAGACTGCCGACTTCAAGCGGGTAGAGCAACAGCTCAAAGCCTTGCAAGGAGGGGCCTGAGATGACGGATCCCAAAACGCCGGAAAGTCCGCCTCCTGCCTCTGAGCCAGCCGAGTCGCTGGCAACGCGGGAGCGAGGTCCAGTTTCTCAGTTTCTTGCTGACAACGGCTTTGACCACCAGTATCTGGGCAGGGATGCGGCTGGAGTAGAGCTACTGGAGGTGGAGCGGGACTTTCTCCTGCCCGTATGCACCGCTCTCTACGCCTATGGCTTTAACTATCTTGCCTGCCAGTGCGGCTATGACCTAGGGGCAGGCCAGCCGTTGGTTAGCCTCTACCACTTGATTAAGCTGACGGACGGAGCGGATCGCCCGCCGGAGGTGCGCGTCCAGGTGAAACTGCCCCGCGACGATCCGCGGGTGCCCTCGGTGTACTGGATCTGGAAGTCGGCTGACTGGCAGGAGCGGGAGACCTACGACATGTACGGCATTATCTTTGAAGGTCACCCTAACCTAAAGCGGATCCTGATGCCAGAAGACTGGATCGGCTGGCCGCTGCGCAAGGACTACATTACGCCTGACTTTTATGAGTTGCAGGATGCCTACTAAGAGGGCTCCCTCAACCATCTGGCTGGCGTTTGCAGGATAAGCGAAAATGTGGCCGTTTTTGCTCTTGGCAATCTACGCAGGAGGGGTTTGGTACTCGCTCCGCAAGGCAGATCGCCTCTACTCGGGATCGGGAAAATGGCTGGTCTCAGCTCTCTGGCCAGTCCTGCTTTTCACAAACCGTCGGTTTCGCCAAAATTGGCGCCGCCCCTTGCAGAGATGAGTCTCCTAGCCTATAGGCACCTTGTTGCACCCCCAGACGGACCAACAACTTCGGGATCTCATCGCTAGCCGCATCCGCGCCCAGGGGCCAGTGACTTTTGCCCAGTTCATGGAGTGGGCCCTCTACGAGCCGGAGCTGGGCTACTACGAGCGGGGCTACCCCATTGGCCCTGACTACTTAACGGCTCCCCACCTGGCGCCCGACTTTGCTCACCTGTTGGCGGAGCAGATCCACCAATTCTGGCAAGTTCTAGGCTCCCCTTCTGCTTTTGCGGTCGTTGAGATGGGGGCAGGCAGCGGTCGCCTGGCTGAAGATTGGCTAACCTACGTGCGCTCGGCTTACCCTGCGTTTTGGCAGGCTCTAGAGTACGGGATCCTGGAGCGCTCTGCCTCTTTGCGGCGGCTGCAGCAGGAGCGCTTGGCGGGCTTTGGGGAGAAGGTGCGCTGGCTGGCGTGGGACGAAATCCCGGAGGGGTCAGTAACTGGCTGTTTTTTCTCCAATGAGCTGGTGGATGCCTTTCCGGTCCATCGGGTGCAGGTGCAGGGGGGGTCTCTGCGGGAAATCTACGTGGATTGGACAGAGGGAGGGTTTCAAGAGGTGCTGGGGGATCCCTCGACCCCCGCGCTAGAAGCGTACTTTGCCCGGCTGGGGATCCCAATTACCACCTACCCCTCTGGCTACCAAACCGAGGTCAACCTCAAGGCCCTCGAGTGGCTGCAGCTTCTGGCCCGCAAGCTGCGGCGGGGCTACGTGCTGACCATCGACTACGGCTATCCTGCCCAGCGCTACTACAGCCCCCAGCGCTCCCAGGGCACGCTCCTAGCTTACCGCCGACACGCCACCTCTACGGATCCCTATAGTCGGGTGGGGTGCCAAGATCTCACGGCCCATGTGGACTTTACAACCCTGGAACAGGTGGGGGAATCCCTGGGACTCAAGCGACTGGGCTTCACGCAGCAAAGCTATTTTCTGGTAAACCTGGGGTTGGCGGAACGGCTGGCCGCCCTCAGCCAAACAAGCGATGGGTCAGGGGGCGTGGGCCAGGTGCTGCAGCGGCGCTTTGCGCTCCAAGCGCTGATCGATCCGCTGGGGCTAGGCAGCTTCGGGGTGCTGCTGCAGGCCAAGGGCTTGAGCGAGTTGGAATCTACCCAGCGGCTGCGGGGCTTTGCCGAGCCGGAGCTAATGCCCAGGGGCAAGGCGAGCTTGGTCAAGGCGAGACAGTGAACCCTACGGCACGGTTTGGTAGCGGCACGTACAGCAGTTCGAGAGATCCCTGGCTAAAATCCCGCGGCAGCTAGGCCGTAACTCCTGAGAGGTTCTCGGTGCGCTTGGAGCTGTTACAGGCTTTTCTAAACGTCGTCGAAAGTGGCAGCTTTTTGGCTGCAGCCCGCCGCAGTGGCCTAAGCCAGTCTACCATCAGCCGCCAAATTCAGGCCTTGGAGGAAGAGGTGGGCGCCCCGCTACTGCACCGCAAGAGCCCAGTGGCCCTGACGGTGGCGGGGGAACGGCTCCTACCCCATGCCCGGCGCATCTGTCAGGAGTGGCAGCAAGCCCAAGCCAGCATTCGGGAATGGCTGCAGGGCGGGCAAAGCGAGCTCTGCGTTGCCGGGATCCACTCCCTGACTGCCTATCGACTGCCGCCGGTGCTGCAGGAGTTCTGCCGAGAGTACCCGCAGGTGCAGTTGCGGGTTACAGCTCTAGGCAGCGACCGCGCCTTGAAGGTGCTCAAGGATGGGTTGGTGGATGTGGCTTTGGTGATGGAAAATCCCTGGCTAAGGCGGGGGGACGAACTGGTAGTGGAGCCCCTGTATTCCGAGCCCATCCAGGTGTTGATGGCCACCAGCCATCCCCTCAGCCGCTACGAGCGGATCCCTTGGCCGGTGTTGGCCGAGTACCCCCAGGTCGTGTTTAAAGATGGCTATGCCATGCGCACTTGCGTGGAGTCCCACCTGGCCCGCCAGGGGTTAACTCTCAAGGCAGCGCTGGAGCTGAACACGCTGGAGGCCTTTCGCGGTGTCGTTCGCCAGGGGCAGTTGATTGCTCTCCTGCCAGAATCGGCTCTAGTGGACTGTCACGCCGACCCAGGGTTGCAGGTGCGGCCCACCGACCCCCCCTTGTTGCAGCGACAGGTAGTGGCAGTAACCACCCGTGATCGCTATCGGATCCCGCCCATTCGCCGGTTTTTGCAGTTAGCAGCCCAGTTGCTCCGCCAGCCTGCTTCCGACGCCAAGGCAGATAGGGATGCCTCCTGGGTTTCTGCCAAGTTCGCTCGCCCTAGACTGCCAAAGCTATGAGCCACGAGTTTCGCGAGCTTTTGAAGAAAATCAGCAGCGGCACCCACACTCACGAGGATCTCACCCGCGGCGAAGCCGCCCAGGCCACTCGGCTGCTCCTTGCGGGCAAAGCCACCCCGGCCCAGATTGGGGCCTTTTTGATTGCCCACCGCATCAAGCGCCCCACCGCCGAAGAGCTGGCTGGTATGTTGGATGCCTATGCCGAGTACGGCCCTCGCCTTCCCCAACGAGACCTGCCCCATCCCTTGGTTATCTTTGGCCACCCCTACGACGGCCGCTCGCGAACAGCGCCGCTGGGGGTGTTAGTGGCTTTGGTATTGGCGGCAGCAGGAGCAGCTGTTTTGCTTCATGGTTCCGGCTGTTGCCCTCCCAAGTATGGTCTACCCTTGGAGGTGGTTTGGCGAGGCTTGGGGGTGGACTGGCGAGGATGGTCGCTGGAGCAGGTGGGCCGATGCCTGGAGCAAACTGGCTTGGGATTTTTGTACTTGCCAGACTGCTTCCCCCAAGCGCAAGCTCTGATGGAGTACCGGGATCAAATCGGCAAGCGCCCTCCCCTGGCTACGCTGGAGCTGGTCTGGGCACCCTATGAGGGCCCCTTCCACCTGGTGGCCGGCTATGTGCATCCGCCCACCGAGGCCACAATGCTGGAGTTGTTTGCCCTGCAAGGGATCCAAAACTTTACCACGGTCAAGGGACTAGAAGGCAGCAGCGACCTGCCGCGGGAGCGGACAGCTATCCTCAACCACCGCGGGGAACGGCTGCTGCTCAAAGCCCGCGACCATCACCTGGCTGGCCCGGAGATCCCGCTGGCGGAGGAGAAAGAGTTGCTGCGGCAGATGCACCAGCTCCTCAACGGGGATCCCTCCCCCCTTGCCCCAGCGGTACTCTGGAATGGCGGCAGCTACCTCTGGCTGCTGGGCTATGCTCAATCTCTCAGCGAGGGGATCCAGCAAGCAGAGGAATTGCTCCGCTCTGGCCGAGTGAGGGAAAAGCTGCAACAGCTCCAACACCTAGCTTGCCTGGCCCAGCTTTCCTAAAAACCAACTGGCCCAGCTCTTGAGGAGGGCCTGACCGGCTAGGCCCAGAGCATCAGCCGCAGCTCATAGGGATCGGGCATATCGGGGTGAAAGGGCAATAGGCGGATGGCCAACCCCTGCAAGCCGCTGCTCTCGTAGCGAACTTGGCCACAAAAGATGGCGCGATCCCCCACTGTCTCCACGTAGCGCAAGGGGGTTGCCCGGCCGTTTTGGATCTGGCCCTTGTCGTCCACCGACCCCTGGTAGGCTTGAACAATCACATCCTGCGGCTGCAGGGATCCCAGCTGCACCTCCACCGTTACGGTGAGGGGTTCCCCGGCCATCACCACTTCCTGGACCTGGCTATCCCGGCCGGCAGAAGGCTTGCCAGTGGGCTGTCTTGGGTTTTCAATCCGGACCTCGAGAACCCGGAGGTTGTACCAGTTCTCCTGCAGATGGTTTCGCCAACGGGTAAACTGGCGGGCCGCCTGGAAGTTGTTGCGCCGCATGCGGTCAAAGGAGTTGCTCAACGGAATGTAGGCTCGCTCGGCATACTCCCGAACCATGCGCTGGGTGCTGAAGCGAGGGCAGTTGAGGCGGATTGCCTGCTTCATGCGCTGAATCCAGGCATGGGGCAGGCCGTCGCTGCCGCGTTGGTAGAAAAGAGGAGCTACTTCCTTTTCCAGGAGATCGTAGAGGGCGTTGGCCTCCACCTCGTCCTGGTAGGCGCGATCCTCAAACTCCTCGCCGCGGCCAATGGGCCAGCCAGTCTGGTAGTAATCTGCCTCATCCCACCAGCCGTCCAAGATGCTCAGGTGCAGTCCGCCGTTAGCCGCTGCCTTCATGCCGCTAGTACCGCTGGCCTCGCGGGGGCGCAGGGGGGTGTTCAGCCACACGTCCACCCCGGCCACCATTAAGCTAGCGATGTACATGTCATAGTCTTCGATAAACACCAGCCGCTGGCGGAACTCTGGCTGGCGCGACACCTGGACAATCTGGCGGATCAACTCCTTGCCGGCTGTATCGCGAGGGTGGGCCTTGCCGGCAAAGATAAACTGCATCGGGTACTGGGGATGGTTGATCAGGGCTTTGAGCCGCTCCAGGTTGTGGAGCAAGAGAGTGGCCCGCTTGTAGGTGGCAAAGCGGCGGGCAAACCCAATGGTAAGCACCTCTGGGTTGAGGGCTTCTGAGGCCCGTTGGATCTCAGCCGTCGAGGCTGCCCGCTTTTGCAGCTGCTCCACCAGGCGCTGGCGGGTGAAGTCAATGAGGCGAGCGCGGCTGTGCTCGTGCGCCCGCCACAGTTCCGCATCCGGGATCCGATCCACCTTCTGCCAGAGAGGATCCGAGGGAGGAGCCTCCGCCCACTCCGGCCCCAGGTAGCGGTCGTAGAGAGCTTGGTTTTCCTCCCCCACCCAGGTGCGGACATGCACGCCATTGGTGATGGAGGTAATCGGCACCTCCTCTTGCGGGATCCCAGGCCAGAGGGGGCCAAACATCTTGCGGGCGACCGCCCCATGGAGCTTGCTGACGCCGTTAACAAACGAGGCCATGTTGATGGCCAGCACCGCCATGCTGAAAGGGGACTGGAAGTCGCCTGGATTTTCTCGACCCAGGGCCAAAAAGTGCTCCCGACTTAGGCCCATCTGGCGGTAGTAGGAGCCCAGGTAGTAGTCGATTTTGTCTGGCGGGAACAGGTCGATCCCCGCAGGCACTGGCGTGTGGGTGGTAAACAGCTGGCTCGACTTAGCCACCTGCCAGGCCTCCTCAAAGCTCAGCCCTTGCTCCACCATCAACAGGCGGATCCGCTCCACTGCCAAAAAGGCAGAGTGCCCCTCGTTCATGTGGTAGACAGTGGGGTGGATCCCAAGGGCGCGCAGAGCCCGTACACCACCGATCCCCAGCATCATCTCCTGGTGGATGCGCACATCCTGGTCGCCCCCGTAGAGCTCGTCGGTGATGTCCTGGTCGTACTGGCTGTTGGGCTCGATGTTGGTGTCGAGAAGGTATAGGGGCACCCGCCCCACCATGGCTTTCCAGATGCGGGCAAATACCTTGCGGTTGGGGTAGTCCACCTCAATGCGAATCTCGCGGCCCTCCGCGTCTCTTTGCAGCTCCAGGGGCATGTTAAAGAAATCGTTGGTGGGGTAGCGCTCCTGCTGCCAGCCATCGGGGCTGAGGTACTGGCGGAAATACCCCTTTTGGTAGAGTAGGCCCACACCCACGAGCGGCAGGCCCAAGTCGCTGGCTGCCTTGAGGTGATCCCCGGCCAACACCCCCAAACCCCCTGAGTAAAGAGGCAGACAGTCGGCCAAGCCAAACTCCGCGGAAAAATAGGCGTAGCATTCCCCTTCCACCGCATGGGATAAGCGGTACCGACGGTACCACGTGTCTCGTTGGAGATAGCTATTTAGTTGCTGGCTAGCTCGCTCCAGTTGGGCTAAGAACCCCGGATCCTCTGCCAATTCATCCAGGCGTTCCTGCCGGATCTGGCCCAAAAGAGCCACAGGGTTGTGCCCGCAGGCATCCCACAGATCTGGATCCATGCGCCGGAACAGGGTGCGGGTTTCTACGTTCCAACTAAAATGCAGGTTGTAGGCCAAAAAGCGCAGGCTCTCCAAGGCAGGCGGCAGGTAAGGGATTACCCTAAACGTGCGTAACGGCTTCATATTTTGTTAGGACAAGTGCAGGTCGCCACTGCCAAGCTACCCTGACCCTGGCGGGAGAGCTTAGCTTTTTACAGCTTCTTTCGAGTTAAGGCCGGGCTCCTGCCTACAGGGAACTCAGGCATAGCCCATTCACCTATGGATCCCACTACACCCCTGGCCGACACCATTGCTGCCATTGCCACCGCCGTGGTGCCCGAGCAGGGCAGCATTGGCATTGTGCGCCTTTCCGGCTCGCGGGCTCTGTCCATTGCCCAGGCGATCTTTACTCCCGCCCGCCGCAATGCCACCTGGGAGAGCCATCGCCTTCTCTATGGCTGGATCCATGACGAGAAGGGCCACCCACTGGACGAAGCTCTGGCTGTGTGGATGCAGGCCCCCCGCTCCTACACCCGCGAGGATGTGGTGGAGTTCCATTGCCACGGCGGCATTATGGTGGTTCAGGCTACCCTGCAGCAGTGCCTGCGCCAGGGAGCCCGGCTAGCGCAGCCAGGGGAGTTTAGCCTGCGCGCTTTCCTAAACGGTCGCATCGATCTAACCCAGGCCGAAAGTGTGGCTGATCTGGTGGCAGCCCGCTCTCCGCAGGCAGCTCAAATGGCGCTGGCGGGTCTGCAGGGCAAACTGGGACAGTCTATCCGCGCCCTGCGCCAGGCGCTCCTGGGCTTATTGGCCGAGATCGAGGCGCGAATTGACTTTGAAGAGGATCTGCCCCCTCTGGATGTCCCGGCTTGGCAGGCCCGGCTGCAAGACATTCAGGCTCAGATGCAGGCCCTGCTGGCCACTGCCGAACGGGGGCAACTGCTGCGCACTGGGGTGAAAGTGGCCATTGTCGGGCGGCCCAATGTGGGCAAGTCCAGCCTGCTCAACGCCTGGTCAGGGCAGGATCGCGCTATTGTCACGGATCTACCTGGCACCACTCGGGATGTGGTGGAATCCCAGTTGGTGGTGAGAGGGATCCCCGTCCAGCTCCTGGATACCGCCGGCATTCGCGCCACTGACGATCCGGTGGAGCGGCTGGGGGTGGAGCGCTCCCAACGGCTGGCCCAGACCGCCGATGTGCTGGTGCTGGTCATCGATGCTCAGGCGGGCTGGACGGAGGCTGATGCGGCTATCTATGCCTCCATCCGCCACCGCCCCCTGATTCTAGTGATCAACAAAACTGACCTCGCCTCCCCCAACGGCATTTCTCTCCCCCCCGAAATCACCTACCGTGTCCCTGCTGTTGCCGCCCAGGGCAAGGGGATCCCAGAGCTGGAAGAAGCCCTGGAGCAGCTTGTTACCCAGGGGCGACCCCAGCCCAACTTGGAGGTCAGCCTCAACCAGCGCCAGGCCGCCGCCCTCCGCCAGGCCCAAGCCAGCCTAGAACAAGTGGCCCAGGCCATGCGGGAACAGCTCCCCCTCGATTTCTGGACCATCGACCTGCGGGGGGCGCTGCACGCCCTTGGCCAGATCACCGGCGAGGAGATCTCCGAGGCAGTCTTGGATCAGATCTTTAGCCGCTTTTGCATTGGCAAGTAACCGCTTGCTAACTCATACTCATTCTGAGTTTGTGTTAGTATAGGCCCAGTTGGGAGCTGACAGACTGATGGCCCCAGCGGATTCCACAACAATTGGGAGGTTGGCTATGGTTAGCGCCGAAAAAACCCGTCTCTACCCCACTCAGCTCGACCTGCCGGCCGAGGCCCGCGCGCAACTGGTGGAGCTGCTCAACCAGTCTTTAGCGGACACCCTGGATTTGAAGACTCAGGTGAAGCAGGCCCACTGGAACGTCAAAGGCATGAACTTCATCGCCCTGCACGAGATGTTTGACACCTTTGCCAGCACCCTGGAAAACTACGTGGACATGCTGGCCGAACGGGTTACGGCCCTGGGGGGCATTGCCCGCGGCACGGCCCGCATCGTCGCCCAAACCTCGAGCTTGCCTGAATACGACCTGACGGCTGAAGACGGTCGGGCTCACCTGCAGGCTTTGGCGGCCCGCTACGGTCAGTATGCCGCTGCCGTTCGGCGCAACATTGACCGCGCCACCGAGCTGGGGGACGCCGACACTGCCGACCTGTTTACCGAGATCTCGCGGCAAATCGATAAAGATCTCTGGTTTATCGAGGCCCACCTGCAGGCTTAAAGAGCTAATTGTGGGGTAACAAAATGGTTGCCAGTGCTTCTCTCCTTTACTTGGCAGCTTTGGCAGGCATCCTGGGGGTGGTGGGTTTCTTTGTCTTGCGTGGGGTGCTACGCCTATGGGCGCAGGAAAAAGTCATTCGCGAGCTCCAGCCCCGCCTAAGCAAGGGCAAGGGATCCCCCCAGGAGCACTACGAGTTGGGCAGCGTCTACCTGCAAAAGGGTCTCTACGAGCAGGCCATCGTCCAGCTCAAAAAAGCCCTGGAAGTGGCTGGGGAAAACATCCCCCCGGTTTGCAACGCTCTTGGCTTTGCCTACTTTAGCCAGGGGCAATACGATCTGGCCATTCGCTACTACAAAGATGCGGTGGCGGCAGATCCGGCCTATGTAACCGCCTGGAATAACCTGGGCCATGCCTACGAGAAAAAAAATCTCTACGGCCCTGGCCTGGAAGCCTACGAGACCGTGTTGAAGCTGGATCCCCAAAATGCCATTGCCAAGCGCCGCGCCGAGTCCCTGCGCAAGCGTCTGCAGCCCAGCTCCCGCGGCTAATTGACAATTGCGAGCCTTAAAAGTGGAGGTTAGGGATCCGGTACCGTATTGCCGGGGCTGGTATCATGTTTTGGAAAACGCGAGAGACCGCTTCATGAATGCACAGTCGGTGGCACCGGTAGTTTTGGTCATTCTAGATGGCTGGGGTTATCGCGAGGCCGCGGAGGGCAACGCCGTGCTGGCTGCCCGAACCCCCGTCATGGATAGCCTATGGGCTACCTATCCCCATACCCTGCTGCAAGCTTCGGGGCGGGCCGTGGGTTTGCCAGAAGGGCAGATGGGCAACTCCGAGGTGGGCCACCTAACTCTGGGAGCAGGGCGGGTAGTGCCGCAGGAGTTGGTGCGCATTAGCGATGCCATTGAGACGGGATCCCTTTTTCAAGAGCCTCTTTTGGTGGAAGTTTGTCGTCAACTCAAGGGGCGGGGAGGCCGGTTTCATTTCATCGGGCTCTGCTCTGCAGGAGGGGTTCACTCCCACATTGACCACCTCTACGGCCTGCTGAAACTGGCAGCGCAGGTGGGGATCCCTGCCTACGTTCATGCCATTACCGATGGCCGCGATACTCCCCCTTGCGAAGGGGCAACAGTTCTGGCCGCCCTCCAAAAAGAGCTGCAATGGCTGGGCAACGGCGTCATCGCCACCCTGAGCGGCCGCTACTACGCCATGGATCGGGATCGCCGTTGGGAGCGCACCCAGAAGGCCTACGAGGTTATGACGGAAGATGGCCCTGGCTGTGGCCGCAACGCTGCCGAGGTGATGGCAGACTTTTACGCCCAGGGTATTACCGACGAGTTCATTCCCCCCACTCGTTTGGCCCCGGGAGCAGTAAGGCCGGGAGATGCAGTCATCTTCTTCAACTTCCGCCCGGATCGGGCCCGCCAGCTTACCCAAGCTTTCGTCTGCCCCGACTTTTCCGGTTTCCAGCGCTGCCTTATTCCGGACCTCACCTTCATCACCATGACCCAGTACGATCCCACCTTGCCGGTGCAGGTGCTCTTTAAGCCGCAGAACCTGGATCACCTGGTAGGGCAGGTGGTCAGCGAGGCTGGCCTTAAGCAATTGCGCATTGCCGAAACGGAAAAATACGCCCACGTCACCTACTTCTTCAACGGCGGCCTCGAGCAGCCCTTCCCTGGGGAAGATCGCATCTTGGTTCAAAGCCCGCTGGTGGCCACCTACGACCAAGTGCCGGAGATGTCGGCGAGGAAAGTCACCGACAAGGCTATCGAAGCCATTGCCCGCGGCGAGTACAGCCTGGTGGTGCTGAACTACGCCAACCCTGACATGGTGGGCCACACCGGCAACTTTGAGGCCACGGTGCGGGCTCTGGAAACGGTAGACCACTGCCTGGGTCGCCTGCTGGCGGCAGTGGTAGACGTAGGAGGCACCACCCTCATCGTTGCGGATCACGGCAACGCCGAGCAGATGTGGGACGACCAGGGCAACCCCTGGACCGCTCACACCACCAACCCCGTGCCCTGCATTCTGGTGGAGGGCGAAAAGCGCAAGATCCCGGGCCGCGGTGGCGACGCCAGGCTGCGTTCCGGCGGCACCTTGGCTGATGTCGGACCCACCCTGCTCGAGATCTTGGGCTTGCCGCAGCCCCCAGAGATGACGGGGCAGTCCCTCCTGCAGCCGGCAGAATACACCCTCCTGCAGCGGCAGCCGGCGCCTGTGGGGCGCTAAAACCCGCCCTCCCCTACTCGGCTACTGGGATCCCTTCTTGGATTAGCCAAGCCCTCAACTCCTCCCAGCTGCGGTAGAGAGCTAAAACCTGGGAGTGCTCAGGGTGGTAAGGGGCCCTGAGGCGCTCTAACTGTAAGAAGCGAGCCTGAGGAGGGATCACCGGCACCTCTGGATCGGGGGGGGTGGGCCGGCGCAGGGAGCTGCTGTAGCCGCGGTAGATGAGCACCAAGTCCGTTTCCCCCTCGCTTTCCACCTCTACCCGCAGCACCTCCTGGGGGTGGGCTTGGCTGTAGCGCTCTAGAGCCAGCGGCCAGGGCAGGGCGCTCATGCTGCCAACTCCCTTTTCTCCTCAGGGGGCCGCAGCCGCCAAACGAAATAGACGCTGTAGAGTAGGTAAGCTACCAAGCCCCAGGCCCCTAGGCTCCCGAGCAGCTCGGGGGATACATTGGGATGGAAGATCTCTCGAAAGCCCAGCGGCGGCTCAAACCAGGCTCGACACTCCAGCGACAAAGAAGCCTGGAAGGCGCAGGGCACAAAGGCTCCTGAAAAGAAGAACCCGACCCCCATATAGCCAGTCAGGATCCACCGCCAGAGCAAGAAAGCCCGCGCTGCCCAGCTTCTCGACTGCTCGAGGGCGGTGCTCCAATCCCGCCAGAACCAAAGGCTGAGCGGGATCAAAAGCCGTGCCATTGCCCCGCTCAGGAAACTGATGGGCAGGCCGCCAATCATGAGATATACGGTTACCGCCAACAGGCTAGACACCCGCCAGTAGACAATCAGAAGCTGGATCAGGGGCCCCAGCCCCACCGCAAAAGCCCAAACCAAGAGAGCTAGCGGCACCACCACGGTCAGCGCCACAGCTAGGCTGTAGTCCGCCCAAATGGCTTTCAGCAGCCACTCCTGTGGGATCATCCTCTCCTTCTCTCCTTCCTGACCCTAGTATGCTGGGATCCGCAGCGAGATTCCCCAGGGTTACAGGATATTACAAGTTCCTAACTACCCCTCCCCAAGACTTTACGCCGCAGGCCTTTGGAAAGTTTTCCAATTCTCGCCATTGCCCATCCAGGAAGGTGGTAGATTCTTAAAGGAACACCTCGTGGGCCAGCCGTCTTTCTGGAAGGCAGATGGGAGTTTCCTAGGGCCTTGGTTTGGCCTAGTGTGTTAAGTATTGTTACTCAGCCATGGTATTTTGGGTTAAGGCCGACCCCTAAGAGGTAGGAATCCCGCTTCCATGTCCCCTTCTTTCAGACTTCTCTCTCACAGTCCTAGCCGCTGGAAGGCAGCCCAGTGGAAGCCCAGGCCCTTGCCTCCCCTAGAGGACGTGCCCCTTTCCCAAAACGATGAGGAAGAGAGGGGCTGCCAAGCTTCGCTGCAGCCAGAGCCAACCTCTCGCGAGGGGACAGTGGGCAGAAGCTATGCGGCACTGCAGTTATGGCTAGCGCTAGTTACCCTTAGCGTGAGCCTGCCCATTGCCCTGGGGTTGGCTTTGGTTTACTCGCCAGGGGTTGCAGGCAACTACTTGCTAGGGGCAATGGTCGGCGTAGTCTATCTGCGCATGCTGGGCCGCAGCGTGGCAGAGCTGGGCAAAACTCGCAGCCGTTTAGGGGTGACGCGCCTAGCTCTGTTTGTTGGGCTGATGGTTTTGGCTGCGAAGGTGAAGTCCCTACAGATTTTGCCCATCTTCTTTGGGTTTATGACGTATAAGGTCACCCTGCTCATCTACCTCGTCCAGACGTTGAGCCGTTTATCTTCCTCTTCCTGATGCTTATGAGCCCGTCCTTCTCCTCGCCTTTTCTCTTAGCAGAGCTTGAGGTTGGCCATCACCTCTACTGGCACCTGGGCAAGTTTACGGTCCACGGCCAGGTTCTGATTACCAGTTGGATTGCCATTGCCCTAATTTTGACGGTGGTGCTGCTGGGCACTCGTCAACTGCAGCGGGAGCCCGCTGGCTTGCAGAACTTTGTTGAGTATGTTTTGGAATTTGTGCAAAGCATTGCCCGTGCCCAGATTGGCGAGAAAAACTTCCGGCCCTGGGTGCCCTATGTTGGCACCTTGTTTCTGTTTATTTTTGTCTCCAACTGGATGGGGAATCTTTTCCCCTGGAAGTTGATCCCCTTGCCGGAAGGGGAGCTGGCTTCTCCCACCAACGACATCAACACCACTGCCGGCTTGGCGCTGCTTACCAGTATCATGTACTTCGTGGCCGGCATCAGCAAGCGGGGGCTGTCCTACTTTAAAAAGTACATCGAGCCCACGCCGGTTCTCTTGCCCATCAACGTTCTGGAGGACTTCACCAAGCCCCTCTCCCTAAGTTTCCGTCTGTTTGGCAACATCTTGGCCGAGGAGCTGGTGATTGCGGTGTTGGTGTTGCTGGTGCCCTTGTTGATCCCGGTGCCGGTGATGATCCTGTTCCTGTTTACCGGAGCCATTCAGGCTTTAATCTTCGCAACCCTCTCGGCGGCTTACATTGGAGAGGCGCTAGAAGGCCATGGGGGTGGGGATCACCACGATTGAGCTGCCGAGGAGTCGGCGAGGGTTGGGGCGCTCAGCTCTCCCCACCTCTTCCAGGGGTTGTTGCCGGGGCTGGGTAAGGTTTGTTGGGGCCGAGGGCCTGTGCCCAGAGGTTGCCGACAAGGGGGCGATCGGCTCGGAGACTCCAGCCAGATCACCTCAAACCAAAGGTGCTGTTGCAGCCGTGCCTACTTCTGTTCTGTAGCGACAAGGAGAATCTCACGATGGCTATGGATTCGTTAACCTCTGCTGCCTCTGTTGTGTCTGCTGCTCTGGCTATTGGTTTGGGATCCCTGGGTCCAGGGCTGGGCCAAGGGAATGCTGCTGCTGCGGCCATGGAGGGGCTGGCCCGCCAGCCAGAGGCGGAAGATAAGATCCGCGGCAGCCTGTTGATCAGCCTGGCCTTCATGGAAGCTCTGACCATCTACGGCTTGGTGGTGGCGCTGGTGCTTTTGTTTGCTAACCCCTTCGCCTCCTAGTGCTGTCGTCTTGGGGGCAGTCTGGACAGTCCCTGCCGGCTTGCCCCCTAGTCTTGCTTCAGCTCAGAATCCCGTTTTTGTCCCTGAGGCCCCATGCTCTCCTCAGCCCTTTTGGCCGTCGAGGCCGCCGAGAAAAATGGTCTCTTCGACTTGGATGCCACCCTGCCCATCATCGCCATTCAATTTCTGTTGTTGGTAGCCGTGCTTAACTCTCTCTTCTACGAGCCGGTTACTCGGGTTATTGACAGCCGCAACGACTACATCCGCTCCACCCAGGCGGAAGCCCAGGAGCGGTTGGAGAAGGCAACGGCCCTGGCCCAAGAGTACGAGGCTGAGATTAGCCGAGCTCGCCTACAGGCGCAGGCCGTGATTGCCGAGGCGGAAGCGGCTGCTGCTCGCATCCGTTTAGAGAAGCTGGCGGCAGCTCAGGCAGAGATCCAAGCCAAGCTGGAAGCGGCGCGGCGGCAGGTTGAGCAGGAAAAGCAAGCAGCCCTTGAACAGCTGCAGCAGCAAGTGGAGGCCATCGCCGCCCAGATTACCGAGAAGTTGCTAGGCAGCGTCCGTTGAGTGGCTGGTTAAACGTTCCTTGGGGAGTAGCTTGTGATGCTGGGGTTTAGCTGGATGCCCGCTTGGCTTTTGGCCGTGGCTGAGCCAGGGATCCTCGAGGCGGTTCTAGAAAGCAACCTCATCAACATCGCCATTATCCTAACTTTGCTGTACCTCTTGGGTCGCCGAGTGGTGGGGGAAGCGCTGGCTAAACGGCGGGAAGGCATCCTCGAGGAGCTGCGGCAGGCGGAGCAGCGCAAGCAGGAAGCCCTCGAGAGGCTGGCGAAGGAACAGCAAAAGCTGGCGCAGGCCCAGCAGGAAGCAGAGCGCATTCGCCGTCAGGCGGAAGCTAGCGCAGAGGCCCGCCGTCAGGAGCTGTTGCGGCAGGTGGAGCAGGAGATCGAACGGCTGCGCGCCAAAGCGGCAAGGGATCTCGCCGCCGAGCAGGAGCAAATTCTCCAAGAGCTGCGCCGCCAAATTGTTCGCCAAGCGCTGCGCAAGGTGGAACAGGAGCTTCCGCAACACCTCAATGAGCAGATTCACCATCGCCTCATTGAGCAAGGGATCCAGATGCTTGCCCGCTAGGTGAGTTAAGGAGAAACGGAAACCCATGCTGAACCGGAAAATGGCTCTTAGGGTAGTGGATCCCTACGCCGAGGCCTTGGTTTCTCTGGCTTCTGGACAGGGGTTGCTGGACACCTTTACCGCCGATGTGCGCTTTATTGCCGCTGTTTTGCAGGCCACGCCGGAGCTGGGCCAGTTTCTGGCTAGCCCCCTGGTGAAGACGGAAGCCAAGAAAAACCTTCTGCAGCAGGTGTTTGCCGATCAGATCCACCCGCTGCTGCTCAACGCCCTTCAGCTGTTGACCGACCGCCGCCGCATCATGTTCCTTGGGGCTCTCTGTCAGCGTTTCTTGGAGCTGCAGCGGAAACTGCAAAACATTGTTCTTGCGGAGGTAACCGCTGCAGTGCCCTTGACCGAAGCCCAGCAGCAATCCATCCGGGAGCGGGTAAAGGACTTCACGCAAGCCAGCAGCGTGGAGCTGCAGATTAGCCAAGATCCCACGGTGCTAGGCGGAGTGATCCTCAAGATTGGCTCCCAGGTCATTGACCTCAGCTTGCGCGGCCAGTTGCGCCGGCTGGCGCTGCAGCTAGCTTAAGGTTTTGAGATCCCCTTTCCTGAGAGGACTGCCATGCCTACCATTCGCCCAGATGAGATTAGCACCATCATCAAGCAGCAGATCGAGCAGTACAACCGGGAGATGCAGGTCTCCAATGTCGGCACGGTTCTGCAAGTAGGAGACGGCATTGCCCGCATCTATGGCTTGGAGAAGGTGATGGCCAGTGAGCTGCTGGAGTTTGAGGATGGCACGCTGGGCATTGCTCTCAACCTCGAGGAAGACAACGTTGGCGCCGTGCTGATTGGCGACGGCCGTAACATCCAAGAAGGATCTACTGTCAAGGCCACAGGCAGAATTGCCAGCATTCCCGTAGGGGAAGCCCTGCTGGGCCGCGTGGTCGATCCCTTGTGCAATCCCCTCGACGGCAAAGGGCCGATTCACTGCACCGAGACTCGCCTCATTGAGTCCCCAGCTCCCAGCATCATTGACCGCCGCTCGGTGTATGAGCCGCTCCAGACCGGCATCACCGCCATCGACGCCTTGATCCCCATTGGGCGGGGACAGCGGGAGCTCATTATCGGCGACCGCCAAACGGGTAAGACCACCCTTGCGGTCGACACCATCCTCAACCAAAAAGGACAGGACGTCATTTGCATCTATGTGGCCATCGGCCAGAAGCAAAGCAACATCGCCCAGGTGGTGAACATCCTAACCGAGCGGGGGGCAATGGACTATAGCATCGTGGTGGCTGCTGGCGCCGACAGCCCGGCCCCCCTACAGTGGCTGGCTCCTTACTGCGGGGCCACCATTGCCGAATACTTCATGTACCAAGGCAAGCACACCCTGGTAGTCTACGACGACCTGTCCAAGCAGGCAGTAGCCTACCGCCAGATGTCGCTGCTGTTGCGCCGTCCCCCCGGTCGGGAAGCCTATCCGGGCGATGTGTTCTATCTGCACTCGCGGCTACTGGAACGGGCAGCCAAGCTCAACAGCCAATTGGGCGAGGGATCCATGACCGCCCTGCCAATTGTGGAAACCCAGGCCAATGACGTGTCGGCCTACATTCCCACCAACGTTATCTCCATTACCGACGGCCAGATCTTCCTGGAGTCGGATCTGTTCAACGCTGGCATTCGCCCAGCCATCAACATTGGCATTTCCGTTAGCCGCGTTGGCTCGGCGGCGCAAACCAAGGCTATGAAGAAGGTCGCTGGCTCCCTGAAGGTGGAACTGGCGCAGTATCGGGATCTGGAAGCCTTTGCCCAGTTTGCCTCCGACTTGGATGAGGCCACCCAAAAGCAACTGGCCCGCGGCCAACGGCTGCAGGAGATCCTCAAGCAGCCCCAATATTCGCCCCTGTCTTTGGACCAGCAAGTAGCCATTATCTATGCGGGAACGCAGGGCTACCTGGACGACATCCCGCTAGAGAAGGTCTCCAGCTTCAAGCAGGGACTGCTGTCCTACTTGAGCACCGCCCATCCCAAATATGGCGAAATCGTCCTCTCCACCAAGCAGCTTACCGAGGAGGCGGAAGAGATCCTAAAAGCCGCCATTGCAGAGTTCAAGCAAAGCTTTGTAGCTCAGGCAGCCTAGGGGCAGATCCAACAAGAGAGAGGGTTATGGCCAAGCTAAAGCCAATTCGGGATCGCATCAAGGCAGTGAAGAACACCCGTAAAATCACGGAGGCCATGCGCCTGGTGGCGGCAGCGCGGGTGCGGCGGGCTCAGGAGCAGGTGATGGCTACCCGTCCCTTTGCCAATCGCCTGGCCCAGGTTTTCTATCGGCTGCAGACGCGGCTGCGGCTGGAAAATGTCGAGCTGCCCTTGCTAAAGCAGCGCCCTGTGGCAACAGTGGGCCTGCTAGTGGTGGCTGGGGATCGGGGTCTGTGCGGCCCCTACAACGCCAACGTTATCAAGCGTACTGAGGAGCGAGTGGGCGAGCTGCAGGAAACAGGGCAGCAGGTGCAGCTTTACCTGGTAGGCCGCAAGGCGGTGCAGTATTTTCAGCGGCGCTCTGCCCCTATCGCCAAGACCTACGTGAATCTGCCGCAGATCCCCACTGCCGCTGAAGCCGCTCCAATTGGGGATGAGCTGCTCTCCGCTTTCCTCTCCGAGAAGGTGGATAAGGTGGAGCTCATCTACACCCGCTTTGTCTCGCTGATTAGCTCGCGGCCAGTGGTGCAATCCCTGCTGCCTCTAGACCCTACGCGCCTGGCTGCTCGCGACGACGAGATCTTTAACCTGCTGGTGCGGGGGGGAGAGTTTACCGTCGAGCGCAGCAAGATCGTTGCTCCGGTCTCAGCCCCGCCGCCGGACATGATCTTCGAGCAGGATCCCGTGCAAATCCTGGATGCGCTCCTGCCTCTGTACCTGAACAATCAATTGCTGCGGGCTCTGCAGGAGGCAGCAGCCAGCGAGCTGGCAGCCCGGATGACAGCTATGAGCAATGCCAGCGACAACGCCACTGAGCTTATCCGTACCCTCACCCTTGCCTACAACAAAGCTCGGCAAGCGGCCATTACCCAGGAGATCCTCGAGGTGGTGGCAGGTGCCGAGGCCCTCTAGGTCTCTTCCCGTCCGGAAGAGTACAAGTTACGTCGCCGGGCCATTTGGGAGTTGAGCAGGATGACAGGCAAGAGCCCCACCAAGACCATTGCCAAAGCAGGGGCACCGGCCTCGGCCAGGCGTTCGTCGGCAGCCATGCGGTAGGTGTAAACGGCCAGGGTATCAAAGTTAAAAGGCCGCAGCACCATCGTGGCTGGCAGCTCCTTCATGACATCCACAAACACCAGCAGCATTGCCCCCAAGATCCCGCCTCCCATCAGCGGCAGGTGCACTCGCCACAGGGTGCCCAGGGATCCCTGCCCCAGGCTGCGGGCTGCCTCGTCCAGGCTGGGGGGGATGCGCAGCAGGGTTGCCTCGACGGTGGCTAGAGCCACTGCCAAAAAGCGCACCAAATAGCCAAATACCAGGGCGGCGATGGTGCCGCTAAGAACCAAACCGGGTGGCTGCTGAAAGAGCACCTGCCGCAAGTAGCTCAGCAGTTGATCCAGTCGCCCCAGGGGAATCAGAACTCCCACGGCAATCACCATACCTGGCAGCGCGTAGCCTAAAGAAGACAAGCGCACTGCCAGCCGCAGGCTCCAGGTGGATCCCCGCTGCAGCCGCAGCCCATACAGCACCACCACCGACACCGAAACGGCAATCACCGCTGTGATGGTGGCTAGTAGAAGGCTATTCCGGGCGTAGCTCCAAAAGTGGCGGCCCACCGCTCCCTGGCGCAGCGTCATCTGGAGCAGGATAAGGGCGGGGACGACAAAGCCTAGCCCAACCGGGATCCCACAGGCTAGCCACGCTCCCACCGCTCGGATCCCCTGCAGACGGTAGCGGGCTAGAGCTGGCCTAAGCCCTTGGCGATAGTAGCGCGCCCGCCGGCGCAAGAATTGCTCCAAGCCCGTCAGCAGCAACACCCACAGCAACAGCAGCGCCGAGAGCTGAGCTGCTGCCACCGGATTGCCGAGGGCCGTCCAAGTGCGGTAGATGCCGGTGGTAAAGGTATCGACCCCGAAGTAGCTGACGGTGCCGAAATCGTTCAGGGTCTCCATCAACGCTAGGAGGCAGCCAGCCACGATCCCTGGCCGCGCCAAAGGCAAAGCCACCCGGAAAAAGCTAGCCCAGGGCCCGTAGCCTAGGGAACGGCTCACCTCCAAACAGGCCACCGACTGTTCCTGGAAAGCTAGCCGCGCCGAGAGATACACATAGGGGTAAAGAGTCAGCGTCATCAGCAGGATTGCCCCCCCCAGCGAGCGAATGTTGGGGAACCAGTAGTCGCCGATCCCCCAGCCGGTGACCCGCCGTAGCCAGATCTGGAAGCCCCCAGTTACTTGCAAAAAATCGGTGTAGGCATAGGCCAACACATAGGTAGGGGCCGCCAGGGGCAACACCAGCATCCACTCCAGCCAGGCCCGCCCCCAAAACTCGCACATCGTCACCAGCCAGGCGGTGCCGCTGCCCACCAGGATGACTCCCAGCGCCACCCCCGCCATTATCAGCAGGCTGTTGCGCACATATAGCCCCAAGACCGTGTCAACCAGGTGCCCCCAAACCTGCCGCTCGTCGGCAAGGAGGCTGAGCAGCACTGTTAGCGTGGGAATCAAAATTAAGCCCGTCAAGGCTACGGTCAGCAACGTCCAGCCGCTGAACCATCGCCTCCAAGCGCTCTTGAATTTAGCCAAGCTAGCTTTCCCATCAACTGCAACGGCAATTCCTGAGAGCTGGCAAAAATCTGATCTAGCCATACCGGGGAGCCAAGAAGAAGGCTCTCGGCAACCCCGGCATTTGGGGTGAACCTAGCCCTTACCGCCAACCAGCCCGATCCATGACTTTCAGGGCCTCGGGGGTAACGCGGCCAATGCTGGCGGCGTTGATCGTGTCTTCCTTGAAGGTGCCAAAGCTGGCCACCACCGAGTCGATCTCCGCCCCCCGCAGCACCGGGTACTCGTTGTTGCTCTGGGCAAAGATGGCCTGCGCCTCTGGGCCGGAGAGAAACTCCAGAAACTGGATGGCAGCCTCTTTATTGGGAGCGGTTTTCAGAATGCCGGCGCCGCTGATGTTGACGTGGGTGCCGCGATCCTCTTGGTTGGGGAAGAAGACGCCGATTTTCTCGGCTACGGCGCGATCTTCTGGATTGTCGGATTTGATCAAACGCGCCAGATAGTAGGTGTTGACCAGGGCCACGTCTCCTACGCCAGCGGCTACGGCTTTGATTTGATCAATATCTCCCCCCTCCGGCGGGCGCGCAAAGTTGGCCACCAAGCCCCGCGCCCACTTTTCCGTCTCCGGGATCCCGTGCGCCAAGATGATCGAAGCCGTCAGAGACTGGCTGTACACATTGCTGGAGGAGCGAGTGAGCACCTTGCCCCGCCACTTGGGGTTAGCGAGATCCTCATAGGTGGACAGCTCCTTGGGATCCACCTTGTCCTTGTTGTACATGATTACTCGCGCCCGCTTGGTCAGGCCGAACCAGTAGCCTTCCGGATCCCGCAGGGATTCTGGGATGTTTTTAGCGAGCGTCTCCGACTGGATAGGTTGAAACAAGCCTTCGTTTTGAGCCCGCCACAGCCGGGCCGCATCCACTGTCATGAAAATGTCAGCGGGGCTGTTGGATCCCTCGCTGCGGAGGCGCTGGAGAATCTCGTCGGCGTTGCCCTGCACCCAGTTTACCCTAATGCCCGTTTTCTGTCTGAACAGTTCGTATAGTTTTTCATCTGTGCTGTAGTGCCGAGAGGTGTAGAGGTTGACCTCCCGGTTGGCGCCGCGAGCCGAACGCCCCAGCGAGCCTACTGTCAAGGCTACCGATCCCAAAACAGCTGCGTTAACCAACTGCCGTCGCGATAAGCGCATACCCAACTCCTAAACTCAAAAAAAATCTCAGGGAAAGCTGCTGCACTGATTTCGTCAGCAGCAACGGATCTGGCCCTAGAAGCGGACCAACCCTTCCAAATCCTGCTTTTCTAGACCAAGCTTATTGAGAGTCTGTATCAGTAGCTTCGCCCTAGGCAATGATAGGGGATCTCAAGTACTGAGTCAAGCTCTTAGGAGCTATTCTCACCAAGCAGATTAAAGTTGCGGCAGATGGGGCAGGTGGAGCGTAAAGGTTGTCCAGCCGGCGGCGCTGCTGACCTCGATGGATCCGCGCAACTGATCCACCATCTGTTTCACCAAGGCCAGGCCTAGACCCGTGCCCCCTTCCTTCCAGGGATCATTGCTGGGAATGCGGTAAAAGCGCTCAAAGATGCGCGTGAGCTCCTCGGCAGGGATCTCTTGACTATTGCTGACCTGGATGCGGCTTCGACAATTTTCCGTTTCGATCTGCAAGCGGATGGATCCCTGGGGTGGGGTGTATTTCACCGCATTGTGCAGCAACTCGCGCAGGATTCGCCCTAAGAGCAAGGGATCGGTCGTGAGGGAGCTCTCCAGGGGAACGCTGGCTTGGAAAGTTTGCCCCTTGGCGCGGGTCCGCTCTTGGGTAACCGTCAGCAGATCCCCCAGCAGCTCCCGCCAGGTGAGAGCTTGGATGTTCAGGGCATAGGCCCCGGCTTGTAGCCGCTGCAGATCCAGCAGGTCGTTGATGAGATCGATTTCCCGCTGGCATTCCCGCTCGGCAATAGCCAGGTATTGGGCTCGCTTCTCCTCAGAGGGAGCTATCTGCAGCATTTTGAGAGCCATCCTTAGGCTAGTGAGGGGAGTGCGCAGCTCGTGGCTGACGGTGCTGATGAAGTCGTCTTTCAATTGGTTGAGGCGCTCTAGAGCTTGCACCTGCTCTTGGGCAGCTTGGAACAAGCGCGCCTGGCGCAGCCCAATGGCACATTGGTTGGCCACCTGCTGGATAAGTCGGATCTCCGGGTCGTCGAAAGGACGCCGAGCCGATCGAAAGATCCACAGATCCCCCAGGACTTGGCCTTTATCTAGCAAGGGACAAGCCATCACTACTTGGCGGTTTTCCAGGGCTTTCCCTGAAAAGCAAAATAGACAAGACTGCCCCCTGAGCAGTTGTCGATGAACGTCTCCGTAAGGGCCTCCCTGCAAAGGTACAGAGAGATTTAGGTAAGACTTCGAGCGGGGGCAATACTCGTAGCGGATGGTGGCAAGGGTGAAATCGGCGTTGTAAAGGCTGATGTTGCAGCCATCGGCATCTAGACTTTCTCCCAGCTCGCGCACGGCAGCGCTGAGGATCTCAGCTTCGTCGAGAGAATCGCGCACGCGGTTGGTAATGCTTCTTAGGAGAGCCTCAAATTGCAAAGCCCGCTCTAGCTCTGCAGTGCGCTGCCGCACTTTTTCTTCTAGCGTTTGGTTTAGAGCTTTTACCTGCTCGTACAACTGAGCCTGCTGCAACGCGATGGCCAACTGGTCGGTCAGCTTCTGCAAAAGCTCAATTTCCCACTCCTGCCACGGGCGGCTGGATTGGCAGTGCTGCGCCACCAAGAGGCCCCAAAGGTCTTCACCCCGTCGGATTGGGATCACTAAGTTGGCCTGGGCCTGGAAAGATTCCAAGAGCTGCCGATAGCAAGGATCCAAACTGGCGGTCGCCACATTGTCGATGGCCTGCACAAAGCCCTGTTGGTACTTGCGATAGCAGGGATCCTGGCGAAAGCAAGCATCCCACACGGAGCGGCCCAAGTGGCTGGGCCAGGGATCCACCACTGACTCAGCGGCCACAAACCCCCCTGCCCCCTCTTGCAACTGGTAGATCATTACCCGATCCACCTGGAGAAACTCCCGCACCTCGGCAGTGGTTGTTTGCAAAATAACTGGCAGGTCTAGAGCTTGTCGGATCCGCCGCAGCAAAGCCCCTAGTAGTCGCTCCCGCTCTGCTTCTTGCATCAACAGATCCTGAGCCTGCTTAAGAGGAGTTATGTCCACAACAACGCCACAGACGGCATAGGGATCCCCCTGGCGATCTCGCAGGGCAAATTTGGTAACCCACTGGCTCAATTGCTTGCCATTGCGGGAAAAAGTCCGCTCGTAGCTGACAGGATCCGGAGATTGGAGGGCTCTCTGATCCTGCTCTCGGAACTCGCGGGCCTCTTCGGGAGTGAAAAGCTCATCATCCAGCTTGCCAATAAGTTCTCCTAGCTCAGAACCTCTCTGTTGTAGATAAAACCTGTTGGCGTGAAGATAGCGCCCCTCCAGGTCTTTGAGGAAGATGGAAAAAGGGATCCCATCCAGAATAGCCCTAAGCCGAGCTTCGCTTTCTTGTAGAGCCAGCTCTGCTTCTTTCTGCTCCGTAATATCTTCGGTAATGCCTGCGATGTGAACGACTTCCTGCTGCTCGTTCAAGACAGGGTAACAAGAGGTACGCAACCAGCGCAGCCTGCCATCCCGATGGAAAATGCGGTAGGTGATCTGCTGGGTTTCTTGAGTGGCTCGGGCGGCCGCCTGCAGTACCCTTGGCAGATCTTCGGGATGGATCCTGTCTTTCCAGAGATCTGGCTTGCGGCGAAACTCTTCTGCTGTGTAACCCCAGATCTTCTCGCTTTGGGGGCTTTTGTAGAGAGACTGGCTCAAGTCTGCAGAATACACAAAGAAAACCACCGGTACAGCCTCTGCAATTTCTCGGAAGCGGGCCTCGCTCTCTCGCAAAGCCAGTTCCACCTGCTTTTGTTGGGTGATATCGCGGCTGCTGCACACAATCCCCTGCACTAAAGGATCCTGCAAAAGGTTGGTGCAGCGGCTCTCCAGCCACACCCAATGGCCGTCGGCGTGTTGGGCCCGGTAAATAAAGCTGAGTGTCTCGCCAGGTCGAGCCTTGAGTTGCTCAAGAGCATTAGCAACGTTCTGCCGATCCTCAGGGTGAACCCAGTCCAAAAGCAGGGCTTCTCCCGAATTGGGGACACGACCCAAAATTTTCTCAACAACTGGGGGATTTAGGATGTATAGCAAACCTTGGGCATCGATCCGGCACAAGACGTCATGGCTGTTGTTAATAAAGGCGCGAAAGCGCTCCTGCTGCTCTGCTAGCTCTTGTTGCAGGCGCTTTAGCTCGGTGATGTCTAGGCTAACGCCGAGAACCCCCCGCCCTTCCGATTGCTCTCTCAGGGGCACGACTACGGAATAGGTATAGCGCTCTTCTCCCTGAACGAGCTCTTTCCTCTCGTACTTGACAACTTCCCCTCGAAGGGCGCGGGCGACATACTCTTGCCAGTCCCCGTGTTCTTGAGCCACTGCCTCCAAAGAAGTGCCCAGCAGATCGCCAAACCAGGCGCGGTCAGTGGCATTTTGCAAAATTAGCACTCCCTGGGGATCCCTGGCCCACACCGCCAACGGCAGGGCATCCAACAAGGTGCGCAGTTGGGCCTCCCGCAGCCGCAGGTTTTCTTCCAACTGTTTCTTCTCGGTAATGTCTCGGCCTAGCCCACGAATAAACTGCAACCGGCCCCGCCAGTCAAAGATGCCCTGGTTGACCCACTCAAACCAGCGCACCTCTCCCCGCCCATCTATTAACCTACTGACTTGGCTAAAGAAGGGGTGCTGAGGAGTGAGCTGGGCTATTTTCTGCCGCACCTCTTCTTGTTCCTCTACTGGCAGGGCCTCAAGCCAGCGCCTGCCCCGCCAATCGCCTAAAACCTTCCGACAAGTCTCGTTACACTCCACAACCGTTGTATCCGCCCGCGCCAGCATGACGATGTCTGCAAAGCCCAGCTGAGCTTGCTGCAGCCGCCGCCTTTGCCAGTAGATCAGCACTGCTAGAGAAGATCCCCAAAGGACTAGCCCAAGCCAAGTGGGCAAAGTGTTCTGGCTGAGTAAGGTAATCAGGTTAACCAAATCCCTAGGGACGCTCATAGAAGTTAGGCTGGCCGATTAATCGGTAGCATACCTAGACTCAGGCATTGTGCCAGCATTTCCGCTATCTCCCTGGGGAGGACAGTATCCCCTGACAAGGGAGCTTTAGGACAAGGGGTTCTTTTTTGGATTTCCTAGATATGCCTGAATCCAGCCCACCAGCCGCTGAGAGAGCACGAAAGCCTCTGGCTCGCTCCCTTTGACGCCTACTTGGCTATTGAAGCAAGCGATGACCTCCTCTTTCAGATCAGGTTGGGAAGGGTCTTCGCGAAACTGGAGCCGCACCTGACTTTGGACTTGGAAACTCTCTTGGGCTTGGTTGTCTAAGAGCTCCCAGCCTACCCGATGTATCCGCACCCCTTGCAATTGAGCCAAGGGATAGGAGAACGCCTGCTGCCGCCAAATTCCCCAAGGGCCACGCAGACGGGTTAAGGTGACCCGTTGGTTTTCGCGATCCAAGCTCAAGATTTGCCCCAACCCCCAAGGGATCCCAGTCCATAGGCCCACCCCCACAAGCACCAACCCCAAGAGCAGCGAACGAGCCCACAGCTGGGATCCCAGCGCCAACAGCCCTAGGCCCACAACCACTCGCCAGGCCAGTTGCTCAGGGGTAAACCTTTGCAGGGCAATCCGCAGCCGTCTGGGGTTGCGCTCCAGGACTTGCAGGTGAAGTGGTGCCATGAAAGCGGATCCCGTTTTTGGGGCCAGTTTACCAGGTGCCTTAGAACCCTAGAACTCAGGCTCGGCAAAAAACTCTGACAAATCCAAGGCAAAACCAGGGATCACCTCTTCGCCTTCCAGAATGTCCCCTGGCCGCTTCAATGCTGCGGGCTCAGGCTGGCGGTAGACTAAAACATACTTTTCTTCGGGATGAATGACCCAAACAAGCCGGGATCCGTTCTCAAAGTACTCGACAATTTTGTCGTGGATCTCTCCTACAGTGTTGGCCTCAGAGAGAACCTCTATAGCCAGGTCCGGAGCTCCCTCGATATAGCCCTTGGGGATCCCGCCAAGGGATCGCAGCCGCTCTTTGGAGAAGAAAGAACAATCTGGGGAGCGGCGATTGCCAGACTTCATCTTAAACGAGGTATCAGAGTCAAAGGTAAAGCCAAGCTTTTGGCTGCGGACATAGGCGCCCAGGAGGATGTGAATCAAACTTACATAGTACCCATGCTTTGCACCTGCCGAGCCCACGGCAACCAGTTCCCCGTTCACAACTTCATAGCGATTGCCATCATCAGGCAGGGCCATAAACTCTTCATCCGTCCAAATCTTCCGAGGAACTGCTGCAGAGTTTTCAGCAAGCTCTTGCGCTAGCCCTTCTAGAGCTTCAATCATGGTAACCCTCTCAAATCGCTAAAACAACTAAGGGATCCTCGCTTGGGCAAACACATCCTGCGGGACGACCGCTAGACCTGGGAGGAACTCATCCTGAATCACTTGGGATCCAGTAAATGTCCGCGGTGGGGCATCGGGATAAAAGACTGTGATGCTCTTAGCTTGGGGATCCACCACCCAAACTCGGGGGACGCCCGCATCCAAGTAATCGGCTACTTTCTGAAGCATCGCCCCAAAGCTTTGGCCAGGAGAAAGGATCTCAATCACCCACTCAGGAGCTACCGGACAAGGTCCATCTTGGGTATGCTGTGCTGGCCAGCGCTCAAAGGAAACATAGAGTAGGTCGGGAACCGGAAACCATTCTTTCCCTTGCCGCTGCAAAACAATCGCCAACTCTGTGTATACATCCCCCTTGCCCTGACACCACGCATCCAGGATCCAAAGCAGTCGTTTCTGCAGGGAGGCATGAAACCTTTGGGGCGACATGGGCGCATCCTTGGGGACGGCTTGTCCATCGACCAGCTCATAGGTAACATCTCCCTCTGGCAAGGCTAGAAACTGCTCGGGAGTCAGTTTTTGACCTGAAACCAGCGGCTCTGTAGTTGATAGCATCAGGAGATCCTCCTTATCTTTTGCTGTTTGAGGTTGCTGCTCGCTAAGGGATCCGCGCTTGGGCAAATACATCCTGAGGAACAACCTTCAAGCCCGGCAAGAAATCCTCTTGAATAGCTTGGGATCCCGTAAAGGTCTTTGGCGGGGCATCGGGGTAGAAGACTGTGATGCTCTTGGCCTGCGGATCCACAATCCAAACGCGGGGGATCCCCGCTGCTTTTTGAAGTACAGCCCCAAAACTCTGCTCTGGAGAAAGGATCTCAACCACCAGTTCAGGAATGGCAGAACAGGGCTCATCGGCCATGGCTTCAATTGGCAATCGCTCATTGGAGATGTAGGTGATATCCGGAACCGGGATCCAGGGCTCCCCTTGTCGAGTTAGGACAATTGCCCATTCAGCGTGAGCGGATCCCGGCTTGGGACACTCAGCAGCGGAGCACCAGTCCTCAAGGATTCGCCACAAGATAGGCTGAAGACGAGCGCGGAAGCGCTTCGGCGACATGGGTTCATGTTTGGGAACAGCTTGCCCATCGACCAGCTCACAGGTAGCATCTTCCTCTGGCAAGGCGAGAAGTTGTTCGGGAGTGAGCGATAGCTTTTCGGTCGAGATCATGCTGGAATCCCCATCGCTCCAGAGGCCAACTGCTTTCTAGGTTAACTTCAGGCTCTTTCACCTTCTCTGTTTGGGAAAAGGCGTCTTGTTTTCGTGAAGGGGGGCTTTCAGGTTGCAGGAGCTTGCCAGCGCCTATGCTTTGATTGTTGCAGGCTCACCTGGAGGATCCCTATGGCCAAAACCCTTTTGACTACCCTGGGCACCACCAAATACACGGAGACAGTGTATTTCTTTGGAGAGCAAAGGGCAGATAAAACCTGCTACGTTGCCAAAGCCCTCTGCCAGCTTTTTGAGATTGACAGGGTTGTTCTCCTGCTTACCGAAGAAGCCCGCGCTACGCACTGGAACTGTCTGCAGGACTGTCTTCCCTCCCACGTGGAGAAAATTGCCAGGGCTATCCCTGAAGGGAAAACTGAGGCAGAGACTTGGGAGATCTTCGACGTGCTGGTGGATAGCATCGAGCCTAACACCCAGCTGCTTTTTGATATCACCCACGCCTTTCGCTCCATCCCGGTGCTGATGCTCTTGGGAGCCGCCCTTTTGCGCAAGGCTAAAAACGTCGAGATCCAGGGGCTCTACTACGGCCTCTACCGCCATGGCCAGGCAGAAACCCCCATCATCGATCTCACGCCGGCCATTCGGCTTTTGGACTGGCTGACGGCTAGTGACAAGTTCATCAGCACCGGCTCGGCGGTGGAACTGGGCCAGCTTTTGGACAGAGTTCAACGGGACTTTTACCGGCAGCAAAAGCCCGGCAAAGGGGATCCCAGGCCCACCCGGCTGCAGAGCTTTGGACAGGCCATCCGCGACATCTCCCGTTCCCTGGAGCTGGTGAGGCCCGTCAGCCTGCAGGAGGACTTGCGCAAGTTACAACGACACTCCACCGAGGAGTTGGCCAAGGAAGCGGGCCAATTTGCCAAGCCCCTTGGCCTACTGCTGCAAAGTATTCAAGATAGCTACAGCCAACTGGCGCTGCCGGCAGAAAAGGCGGCGGATCCCCAAGCGCAAGTTCAAAAGCACTTTCAACTGCTGCGCTGGTATGTTGAAAAGCGCCTCACCACCCAAGCCATTCTCTTGGCCCGCGAGTGGGTGGTCTCCGCCCTTTGCCTCTGTGAGGGGCTCCAAAACTACCGCCAACGAGAAGCGCGGCAAGTAGTTGAACACCAGTTGGGATCCCTTATCCAGCGGAAAAAGCAGCCCTTGGGAGATCCCCCTGCAACTGGCGAATCAGTCCAGCAAGAGGAGCAGCTTCAGTTCCTTCCTCCCATTGCCGCCCACGTTTCGGATGTGAAGCAGCTTGCTGATCTTTGGTCTTGCCTAAGCGAATACCGCAACGACGTAGCCCATGTGCAGATGAATCCCGATCCCCTAAGCGGCGAGGCCTTGGAGAGCTTTGTGCTGCAGAAGCTGCTGCCCAGCTTGGAGGCGCTGTTTCCCGAATTGGCTCGGCTAGAAAAGGATCCCTCCGCTTCTTGGTAAACCCAAGACATCGGCAGCTTCGTTCCCGCTTTTCAAGCCTAGTTAAAAAGTTGGCCAAGCTCAAGCTTGATCCTCCCAGACGACCAGAAAAAAAGCTGAAGAAATCTACGAAGCAAGGGGGATCGACGGATGGTGTTTTGTAGCCTCTGTAACCTCGACACCAGAAGGCTGTCGGGTTCTTGTCTTTGTTGTTCTAAACGTCCCCTTCCTGCTGCGAGAACACCATGGCTTATCACTACTGGCAAGCGAAGCTTTGGGGTCTGCTGCACGACCCCGCCCTCAAGGCCCTCCACGACGCCTCTGGCCGCGCCAAGGAAGGACTGTGGCCAAACTTAGCGGCGATGCGGGGGTGGATCTCCCCCAAGGCAGAGGGATCTCCTCTAGAAAGCGTTGGCGATGCGGATCTGGTCGCCTCCGCCAGCGATCGGGCTGCTATTGGCCACCTGCCGGTTGCCATCGACTACCAGGTAGCTGATTGCAGCCAGAGCCTGGGGCCGGGCCTAGAGATGAGCCATCTCCTTTCGGGGCGCAAGCGCTTTTGGCAACTGCCCGAAGAAGAACACCGGGCCCTGCGGCAGGCCAGCTCCCGCGCCGAGTACCTGCTGCGGCGGGAAGCAAGGGTAGTTCCCGACTGGATCTGGCAAGAGGAGGACATCCAGAAGGTGTTCTGGTGGTTCTGGCGCTGTTTCCCCCAGGCGTTGGTTCGGGAATTTGGCGATGAAAACCTTCTGCTTTTGCCAGCAGAAACGCGGCTGCCCGATGGATCCCTGTGGAGCCACACCAGCGTTGTGGCGGCCCTGGCAGGCTGTTTGGCCGGCTACGACGAACCCAAGTTCACGCGGCCTTTTTTGGCCAGCTTCACCTTCAACCCCATCCAAGAGCTGATCAAAGCCAGCCGCAAGATGCGGGACTTCTGGGCTGGATCCTGGCTGTTGCACTACCTCTCGGCACGGCTTTGCTGGGAGCTGGCGGAGAAATACGGCCCTGACTGTCTGCTCTACCCCAGCCTCTACGGCCAGCCCTTGATCGACGCCTGGCTGCTGGAGAAGTACCCCCCCTTTGCCGAGTGGATCCCGCAGCCTTCTGCCAACACTCTGCTCACCGCCGGCTTCCCCAACGTGATCCTCTTGCTGTTGCCCGAAGAGCGGCTGCAGGCGGCCATGCAGTTTGCCCAGCAGACCCTCAAAGACGAATGGCGGCAGCTAGCGCAAAAGGCGCTGGAGCACCTGCAACTGGAGCGCCGCTGGCTGGTGCAGTTGCGCCCGGAGGATCCCACCTGGAAGGGATGGCTGGAGCACCAGTGGCAGATCTACTGGGCGGCGGCGCCCCTGGGATCCCCCCACCAAAGGCTTAAAGACACCGCCATCCTCAAGTCCCAGGAGTCCATCGAGCGGGATCCCTGGGTCAGCGCCCAAAACCGCACCTACCATCTCAAAGGAAAGCGGCAGCTTTTTGCCGACCCGGAGCTGAAGTTCCTGCGGATCAGCTTCTGGGATCCCGAAAGGCAGCAGCACCGCCAGCACAAGCCAGGGCTAAACGTAGGCTCCTGGTGGGCAGCGGCAGTGGAGGCGACGCGCCGGCTGCAGGCTGCCTGCAAACAGGCCCGCGATTGGCAGTTGCCGGTGGCCTTTGGGCCGCGCAGCACCGTCTCTGGCCTAGGGCCGGTGGTTCACCCTTCCCCCAGGAATCGCTGGATTAGCGAAGGGGAGAGCCGGCGGCTTTGGCAGCGCCAGGCAGGGCTTTTCGATGGCCGCGAGCAGCTCAACGCCACCGAAACGGTTAAGCGGGCCCTAGACAAGGTGTTGCCGGAGCTCTTCCCCACCCTCGACGAAGACGAGGTCGCCGCTTCCTACCCAGATCTCACTGCTGGCGTGGCCGGTTACCTGAAAACCCACGGGCGACGCGAGCTGGAGCACTTCGAGCAGGCCTGCCGCGCCGTTGAGGCCATCCACCCCGCCATTCGGGAGGTCATCCGAGAAATGCGCGGCAAGTGGGGGATCCCGTGGGCTGACCAGCAAAACCTGCGCTACCACCCGCGGCTGCTCAACGCCGGCTGGCTGGTGGAAGACCTGGAAGCGGACGAGGCAACCCAGAAGCGCTGCCGCCAGGAGATAGAAGCCACCCTCAGCCGCTACTACCCCAGCATCAACCCCGCCAGTTGGTACGTGCTGGCCGCGGGCGATGGCGACGACATGGGCCAGTGGCTGAGCGGGGGGAAGATGAAGCCCTACTACGACTACCTGCCCCAGCCGCTGCAGCGCCTAGCGGATGGCCAGAGGGACGCTATTGGCCGCGTCCTCGACTCTGAAGAGCTCAAGCAAGTCAAGGACGCCTTCAGCGAGTTTGTTAAAGCCAGCCGCAAGCGCATGGGCCCAGCCACCCACAGCGCCCTCAGCCGGGCTCTGTTGGATTTTTCTGGCCAGTTGGTGCCCTACCTTACTGAACAGCGCTATGCCGGCAGGCTCATCTACGCCGGGGGGGACGACGTTCTGGCCTACACCAACCTCTGGGAGTGGGATAGTTGGCTCTGGGACATCCGCCAGTGTTTCCGCGGCGGCGAAGACGACTGGCGCGAGTTTGCCAACGAAGGGGACTACTGGCAGTGGCAAAAGGCGCAGTTGCCGGCTGGCCTAAGCCGTCGCCCTCTTTTTACCCTGGGATCCCTGGCCAGCATTAGCTTTGGGGTGGTGATTGCCCACCACTCGGTGCCCCTGGCCATTGCCCTGGAAAACCTCTGGGAGGCCGAACAAGGGGCCAAGGGGCAGGCCTATGCCTCTAGCAGCCCCAAGGACAGCGTCCAGGTGCGGGTGCTGTTTGCCAACGGCAACCAACTGGTGAGCACCTGCAAGTTCGACACCTTCGACAAGTGGAAGGATCTGCTGGACTTCGACTGGAAGCTGTTGGGCCAGAAGCAGGATCAGAGCTCTCTGTTTGAGCAGGCCGCCCAGCTTTGGGAGCAGCACCCAGCCCCCACCTTGGAAGCAGTGCCCGATTGGGCCCGCTTGTTCTGCAGCCGCCGGGATCTCTTTCGCGGCGAAAGTGAGCAGAAGGATCGCTTCCAGGCCAAGCTGGTCGAGTTTATTCAGCACTTCTGGCAGCACAGCCTGCCCGCCCAGCCGGCGGCGTGGGATCTGGCCATCAAAAACTGGTTCAAGCTGGCGGCCTTTGTGCTGCGCAACCGCACCGTGGAATTGGGGAGAAATGCGCGATGAGTTGGTTTGTGCTCTCGCCTTTGGATGTGTGGATGTTTCGCGATGCCAAGCCCTTTGCGCCGGGGGAGCGGGCCTGGGCCACCAGCGGCTTTCCGCCCAGCGGGCACACCCTTGCCGGCGCTATCCTAGCTCACCTGGGCCAGCCGGCAACCCTGCGCCTCTGCGGCCCCTTTCTCTGCTGCGAGGAGCAGCTTTACTTCCCCAGCCCCTTGCACCTTTACCAGGGATCCCCCCTGGTGCCCATCCCCTGGCTGGAAGAGGGCCATGCCTACGGCAGCTACCGCTGGGATCCCACCCGGCCAGCCCCTCTGGTGACAGCGGCTCAGCTCGAGGAAGAAAAAAGCCCGCAAAGCCCCAAGCAAAAGGCTGCTGGCTACCTACCCTGGCAGGCGGTGCAAAAAGCCCTGCAAGGCAAGGGCTGGGATCTGGAGCAGGCAGTAAAGTCCCCCTGGGTAGAGGAAGTGCGGCCCCACAACACCCTGCAGGCAGGCAAACGCCAGGTGCGGGAGACCGATGGCTACTTTGTGGAAACCTGCATCCGCCTGCAGCCCGGCTGGAGCCTGGCTCTTTCCATCGAGTGCTGGGATCCAGAGCGCGAAAGCTGGGATCCCTTGCCCCTAGCGCAAGAAGTAGTGGTGCGGCTGGGAGGAGAAGGCCACGGCGCCCTCTTAAGCCCTTGTCCAAAGCTGGGCGAGCAATGGCAAGCGCTGCAGGAGCTCTCCCGGCAGACCTTCCGGCAAGGCCAGCGATCCCTGGCCTACCTCGTCACGCCTGGGGTGTTCATCAAAAAGGTGGATGGGCGCTCCCTCTGCCGCGCCTGGCCCTGGGAGTGGCGCTTGGCCACCCCTCATCCTGCCCACTCCCTCACTGGCCCTCTGGTGAGCGTGGCCACCGGCAAACCGGTTCCCATTAGTGGCCGCCTGCGGGTGGAGTCCCTGACAGAGCCGCGCAAGACCAGCCTGCCAGCTCCGCAAGTGTTTGCCGCCCCGCCTGGCAGCATCTACTACCTGGAGCATCCAGCTCCCCTTGCCCAGGACGAGCCGGAGCTGGAAGATGGCCGGCTCAACGTCTTCCACCGCTGGCGGCTTCTAGGCTACAGCGAGTTGCTCTGGCTGCCTTGGGCCCATTGAGCTTGCTTTTGAAGTCCTGTTTTAACGGATAAGGAGTGTTTTTCTATGGCCTTTCACCTGGTCTATCTCACCTTGCTGACTCCCCTGCACACCGGCGGCACCACCCAAGAAGGCAACCTCTTGGGCATTGCCCGCGAGGCCCACACCAACTTGCCCTACATCCCTTCCAGCACCATCCGCGGCAAATTGCGGGCCAGCGTGGCCGAGAAAGAGTTAAAGTTTGAGCTTTTTGGCAACGAAATTGGGGAGGGGGATCAGCTTACCCAAGGCTCCATTTGGATTGGAGATGGATCCCTCTTGTGGGTGCCGGTGGCTTCCCTCAGCCACGGCGTGATCTGGATAAGCTGCCCGCTCTTGCTCAAGCGCTGGCTGCGGCTAAGTGGCCAGAAGTTGCAGGTGCCGGAGCCCTATAGCACCAACTTGGAGGCCAACCGACCCATCTATCTCAAGGATGCCATCCTAAAGAACGGTCTAAAGAAGTGGGAAAACTGGCAAAACTTTGTCAAATCTTCCAGCATCACCCGCGTCATTGTCTTGCCGGATCAGCACTGTGCCACCCTTATTCAAATGAGCCTGTGGCGGCAGGTGAAAGTTAAGCTCAGCGAGCACAAAGTTGTAGAAGGCGGCTTTCGCTACGAAGAGGCCATTCCCCCCGATAGCTTGATGTACTTTACCTGGGGGGTAACAGCCCAATCCAACGGCAATTCCCAGAAAGCAGTGGAGCAATTTCGGAAGCTCCTGCAGGGTAACCAGCTCCTGCAAATTGGCGGCCAGGAGAGCCTAGGCCGTGGCTTTGTCGAGTTGTCTTGGAACTAGTTGAGGAGGCTTTATGGAAACTTTTGATCCCCGCACGTTGGCCAAGCCCGTTTACGAATCCCTTCGCCAGTTAAGGGCTCAAACCAGAGACCAAGAAAAGCTTAAGGAGCAGAAAAACCAGGCTGTGGAGCTCTACACCTACCTTTCCACCTGGGGCCTGCTGCGCCTTAAGGCAGAAGAAGATGCCCTCAACCAGGAAGGGAAAAAACAAGTAGTCAAGGAGTTTTTTGATTGCCTAGAAGAGATCTCTGGCCAAAAGGGAATTGCTAACTCCAACGGCCTGGATCGTCTTATGCAATTGGGAGTTGAAGAGTATCTAGGTTTAACAGGGCTAGGTCTGGCTTTGGCTCAGGAATTCGGCTTTTGGGCTATGGCCATCTACCACGACATTAAAGGAGGAGAGTAATGGGCGTCGCGATCCCCCTGCAAGCGATTTCCCTGCAAGAAGGCAGCCGAGTGGTTATTCATTCTCTTACCTGGCAAGACTGCGAGAGCATTCTGGAGGAGCTGGGCGAAGATCGCCACACTCGCATTGCCTACTACGATGGCACTTTTGAGATCATGTCTCCTTTATCCAAACACGAGCGCCTTCATCGCATTGCCAGTGACATTGTAAAGGCTCTCTTAGATGCTCAGGGGAGAGATTGGGAAGACTTTGGCTCAACAACCCTCAAAAAGCCAGGCAGAGCTGGCGTGGAGCCCGACACCTGCTTCTATGTCAATCACCTGGAGTTGGTGCGAGGTTGCGAGGGCAGGATCGATGTCGATCAGTTGCCCCCACCTGATCTGGCCATCGAGTCCGACGTTACTTCCCGAACTTTTATCGAGGCCTATAGAGCCATCGGCGTGCCGGAAGTTTGGATCTTGGGTGAGCGAAGTTTGCGGATCTTTATTCTGCAGGGAGAAGACTACGTAGAATCAAGCTGCAGCTGGCTTTTTCCAGACTTCGACATCCCCAATCTTGTACCTCAACTCATTCGACGCGCCCTAGAAATTGGCACCAGCGCTATGTTGCGCAAATTTCGGGAAACGCTTCGCAATTCCTAATACTGCTTTCCAGCTTTAGGAGAAGATCAAATGCCTAGCAATCGTCCTGCTCCCTGGTTAGGACATCCCTTGGATCCCAACCCCAGCCCAGATCCCACAGCGAGCTTTATTGAATATCTGCGTTGGATGAGGGCTCCAGCAACTCCTTTCAAAGACGGAGCCAAAGTCGATCTGGTGCACCAGGCAGAAGCAAAGGCAAACTACGGAGCGCGTCTTCAAGTTCTGAATGCTCGCATCAAACGCATTGCCGGAGAAAAAAACACTTTTCGGGTCACCTGTCCCTGGCGAATTCGGGTAGGCGGAGCCAAAGGCCCGGAGAGCATGCTGCTGCCCGCTTTTGATCACTTGGGGATCCCTTACCTTCCCAGCTCCACCTTGCGGGGGGTAGCCCGCGCCCAGGCTATTCGAGAGTTGATGCAGAAGCACAATCTGTCTTGGGAGGAGGCAGATAAAGCAGTGGCACCCTGGCTTGGGCATCTAGAAGCTGAGGACAAAGCTAGTGCTGGCAAGGTGATCTTTTTAGATGCCTACCCCGTGCCAACCCGTCCCCAAAGACAAGGGGATCCTGATAACTCCAGGTCGGGAGGCTTGGCTGTTGATATTGCCAATAACGTTTGGAGATGGAATGGCAACAGCTTGGAATATAAAGCAAATCCCAATGTCTTTTTCTCTCTCAAACAGGCCACGTTTTTAATCGGGATCCGCAAAGGCCCAGGCTGCACCGACGAGATGTTGGCCCAAGTGAAAGAATGGCTCATCCGCGGGCTGGAGCAAGGAGTGGGATCCCAAGTCAATACCGGCTACGGTCGGCTGATTCAAACTGGCAAAACTCTATCTCAATACAAGGGAGAATTCTTGCGGCTGCCTTTTAAGCTGAAGGGTCAGTTGATCCACGGGCGGCAAGTGGTCAACTGGAGACCTGATAAGAACCGGTATGACAACAAATCAATTGCCGAAGTCCGACCGGTAGCCTTTAAGAACATGCTGCGCTACTGGTTTCGAACCTTTGCCCTGGGTGTTTTGCCCGTGAAGCAGGTGCAGGAATGGGAGGGCCAACTTTTTGGCTCCATCACCCCTGAGCAAAAACACGGCTGGATCCATGTGGATCTTTTAAATGGGCAAGTAACTCAACCAGAGCCGGAACCCAACCAAGCGGGAAAGGGGAAGCCTGCTGGACGGCAAGAAGGGATCCTCATTCTCAGCCTTTCTGAGGAGTGCCACAACCATGCTTCAAAGGAGAAGCAGGAAGCAGTGCAAAAGCTCTTTCGGAATCTAACCTGGATGCTGTTTCACCTGGGAGGTATTGGCCAGGGGGCAAGAAGGCCCTGCTACTCTCGCCAAGACCGCGGTAGAGCTCCTTGGTGGCGGGGATCCACCCTCATTCCCAACTCCGAAGATTCATTTTGGAATCTGCCAGAGTCGGTAGAGGAATTCCAGAAACTCTTTCAGAAGCGGCTGCGGGGCTTTTTTGAAGCACTCCAGGTTTTGACTGGGCAGGCCATTGATCCCAGCAACCCCAGGAGCTTTGGTCAGGTCAGCAAAGAAAAGTGGCCTGAAGCTGTGGATGCCCATTGCAGGATTGTAGTCTGCAGCGGCCCAGAAGAGTTTAATAAGCCCTATGCTTTGGCTGTTTTGCACAAGGTAGGCAAGATAGCGCCAGGAAAATACGACAAGTTTCTCTGCGGCGACACAGGCACGCCGTCCCCTGTTTGGATTGCAGATGCAGATTTGGATGACTATCAGGTAGTTACCGTTTTTGGGGCAACTGTGAATCCTAGGAAAAGATATCTTGAAAACCTTGAGAGAGGAGCAGTTGGCTTTGCTCAAATCTGGCCATTCCGGTAGTAGAACGTTAGAAGAGGCTCAACATGTCCAGAAGGAAAATCAACGTCAAAGCTCTAACAAGTCTAATCACAGCTTTAATCAA
>NZ_JANSHU010000018.1:0-44447 GCF_047461755.1 Synechococcus sp. R65.1
CCGCAGGCGGGCTAGGCGAGCGGTCAAATCCCAATCCGCGGCCACCCAGATCTCGGCAAAACCGGGCCGTCCCTGCCACTGGCGGGAGCCCGCCGGCGTCGTCCACAGCCAGCGAGTGAGGGGCTGGCGAAAAAACGGCAGCTCTTCCGGAATCTCGCCGCTGCCGGAACAGATGATCGTCAGGGGCTGAGGGGGGAGACCCTGTGCAATTCGGCGTTGGATGAGCTCCGGATCCCGCAGGCGGAGAGCAGTGCCGTAGGCCCGCAGCGTGGCTGCCCCCATAATTAAAGCCTGTTGCCGAGCAGCTTGGGTTTCCAGGTGCCGATAGTCTTCAGGGCTAGGGAAATGGGGCCTTTGCCCGCGGTGGGCGGCGAGCTTGCCATCCAAACTTTGGGCCAAGATGGCCACCAAGTGGGGACGAGGGGCTTTCAAAGGCAGATCTCTAGCAATCAGCACAGGATAGACTCAGGGGTATTGACCAGCCTGTGCCCTGGCTCCAGGGTTATATGCTAGGAACGCTCCAGTCCTCCACTATCCGCATCGCTGTCGAGGCCAGTTCCTCGACTCTGCAGCGTTGCCTAACAGAGGTGGAACTTCTGCAGCAGTGGATTTGGCCGCAGCAACTGCAGGGATCCCTTCCCCCCAAGCTAGAGCAAGGCAGCACCTTTGCCGCCCAGTGGGGCCCTATCTCCATCCTGCACCAGGTGGAAATCCTGCTGCCCCAACGGCTGCGGCTGGTGATGTGGGGTGGTGCCGATGGCTACTGCGACTGGCGGTGGGGGAACGGCTGGGTGCAGTTGCGGGTAGAGGCCGTCTCGCTCCTGCCCCTAGGCTTGGGCCACCTGCTAATGCTGCGGCAGCTGCAACAGTTTGCCCAAAGTCAAGAACGACGGCCCTCTTAGGGCTTGATGTGCTGCCAGAATCCGCGTGATATTTAGCGCTTCCGCAAGAGCCCTAGCTGCAAACTGGTGCGGGAATCCGCAGGCAGGCGCAGGCTGACCATAGCTACAAAACTGGCTAAAAATAGCTAGTAGTAGTAATCACAAGCAGGCGGCTTTCGCAGCTTGGCTTGAGTGGTCAAGCGGCCGCTCCTGGAAGCTGGGCCATTGGTTACAAGCACCTAGAGGTTGTCTCACCCTGAGCTGCTATGACCGCAATCACAGAAACTCCAACCCGTGCTTTGGAGCAGTTGTCTTCGATAACAGGGCGGATTCGCAAGCCCTACCCAAACTACAAAGTGATCGTCCTAGACGACGACATCAACACCTTCCAGCACGTTACCGAATGCTTGCTCAAGTACATCCCCGGCATGACTTTGCCCTTGGCGCGGCAACTGACCATGCAGGTGGACAGGGAAGGGCAGGCCGTTGTCTGGGTCGGCCCACAGGAGCAAGCGGAGCTCTACCATCAGCAGCTGCTGCGGGAGGGTCTGACGATGGCTCCGCTGGAGCCGGCCTGAAGCAGTAGGTGCTCGTAGCTGCGCTCAACGGCAGCCAATAGCTCTGCCTGACCCCAGCCAGCATACAAGCTGCTGGCAATTGCCAGGCCGCCAGCCCCTACTCCCTCTTTGACATAGCCTCGCTCATAGGCTTGAAGAGAGGAGTAGCAACTCTGGGCAAAGCTTAGTTGGGTGGCCAAGAGGCAGACATTGCCCAACAGCTCCGCCAGAGCCACGGTGTTGCCAGAGGGATCCTCCGCCACCCAGCGGGTGGTGCCTACCACCACGTGTTCAGGGGGCCAGGGGATCCCTTCCTCTTCTCCCCAGCGCCGCATTAGGGCCAGCACTGCCAGCATTTGCGTTCCTCCCGCCAGCAGCACCGGCCCCCGCTGGGCTGCTGCCATGGCTAACCCGGCGATGAAGGGTTGCACGGGATCCCCCACGGCAGCCACTACCTCTGGCGCAGTGGCAGTGGGGGAGAGATTGGCTAGACCCCGCTGGGCCAAGGCCAGCTTTTGGGCGTGGTTACAAACTGGATGGCTGCTGTTGACCATGCCGTTTGCCTGCCAGCCCAGCCCTAGCAGCACCGCCAGCGCTGTTGCAGTACCGCCGGCCACGCACTCTCCGACGACCCAGTAGCTGGCTTCCAGTTGGGATCCCCGCTCATACCCCTCCTGCCACAGGGATCTCACCTGTTCCACGGACAAGGCCTGGCCGGTGCTCAGACAGCGGGCTGGCCCTCCAGAAGGCACCTTCTCTGCGCCTGGCAAAGGCTCTAGCAGACCACAGTCGAACACGCGGCAGGGGATCCCTAGCTCGCTTAAGATGGCGCGGCTGATGACCACTGGCGAAGGATAGCCCTCGGGCGATGTGGGCAAGCGGCAAGAACGGCCAGTCAGCAGCACCTCCCCATCAGCCAGGGCGGTGTAGCGCCGCAGAGAGGGCGTGGCGCCAGCAGCAGAGATGCCTGGAATAAGGGCTGTTTCCGTAAACCCCAGGCAGGCCAAAAACAGAGGCCGGGATCCCTGCACCCGTTGGCACCACTGCTGGGCCAAAGCCAGCTGAGTGTAAGCCTTAACACAGGGAAGGAGGAGCATAGCCAATAATTACCTGCAGGACGGGATCCCGTACTGGCCAGAAGATAGCAACGCCTGCATTCCCCAAGGCCATCGGATAGGATAGGTATATCGAATGTCGTTTGTTGGGGGCAAGGGGAAAGCCATGGGCTTCTTCGACTCGGAGATTGTTCAGGAAGAAGCTAAGCAACTGTTTCGGGATTTCCAAAACCTGATGCGACTTGGCGAGCGCTACGGTCAATTTGACCGGGAAGGCAAAAAGATCTTTATCCAGCACATGGAAGAGTTGCTGGAGCGCCAGCGCATTTTCATGAAGCGGCTGGAGCTTTCCGACGATTTTATGGCCCAACTGACCATTAAGCAATTGCAAACCCAACTGGGGGGGTTAGGGCTCTCTCTTAGCCAAATGTTTGACCAAATGCACCAAACCCTGGAGCGCATGAAAGCTGAAGCCGACGCTGAGCGCTGACTCTCCCAGTAACCCCCAAGGGAAAAGGCTCATGTCCTCCTCCCGCCAGACCCGCAACCGCCAATTGATCCTGGAGGTGTTGGAGCAAAGCGAGCGGCCCCTCTCGGCCCAGGAGATTTTCCTGAAGCTGCGCAATGCCAACCACACGGTGGGCTTGGCCACTGTCTATCGGGTCTTGGAGGCGCTGCGCAACGAGGGCAAGCTGCAGGCCGTCCACTTGGGGGATCAGCAAACCTACTACCAGCTTCTGCCCAGCAACGGCCACAGTCGCCATCACCTGATCTGCACTGAATGTCGGCGGGTGGTGCCTCTGTCAGGTTGTCCCGTGGGGGATCTAGAGGAGCAGATTGCCAGCCGTTACCAATTTGTTATCGAGTACCATGTGCTTGACTTCTACGGCATCTGTGCTGAATGCCGTGGAGGGAGCAGGCCCAACCCCAACTGCTAGTCATCCTCTTGCCTTGAGGCCAAGCCGCAATGATGAGCTATCTCTGGACGGTGTTGATTGGGTTGGCAGGTGCCTTGATTGCAGTCAAGCTGAGGCTGCCAGCAGGAGCTCTAGTAGGCTCGATGGTGGCAGTCGGCTTGGTCAATGTCTGGGGGGCCATCCCGATTCCCACTCCTCCACCTGGAATCCGCTTTGTCCTGCAGGTGATACTGGGTATTCTCTTGGGCAGTAAGCTTACCGCTGAGACATTGCTCGCCCTCAAGGATCTGTGGCGGCCAGCCCTAGTGTGTACCGTGATTGCGGTGAGCACCGGCGTTCTATCGGGGTTTTTGATCTCCCGCTGGTTGGGGATCGAGCGCCTTACTGCCATCTTGGGCACGGCCCCAGGGGGTATCTCCGATATGAGCTTAATTGCCCTGGACATGGGGGCCCAGGCCAGCACGGTGGTAGTTATGCACCTAGCTCGTCTGATTAGCGTCATCGTGGTCGTCCCCTGGGTGGTGCGGCTGCTGATTCAGCCGGGTACGAGCTAGGAAAGTCCTCGGAGGGGAGAGGGGGAGTGGGCTAGACTAGGGGTCGATACAGAACTTCACAACCGCACCGCCATCTTGGAACTTTCTCCCCCTCTCTCCATCGACCATGCTCCTGGGGCAGTATCCCCTTGGCCCTCGGCTTGCTCTGCCAAGGAGACTTTCCTAGGCAACATGGGTCAAGCCGAGTGGTGGCCGCTGCGGTTGCAGTGGCAGGGAGAGGCTGACCCCCTTCAGCCGGAGCTGCTAGGGGTGGATCCCTTGTTGCGGTTGCTGCTGCTGGGGGATGGCTTGACCACTCGCAATCTGGCCACTCTGACCCTGGAACCAATTCAGGCCCATCTGTTAGATACGGCCCAGGTCGAGCTACTGGCCGAGCAAAGCGCTGTCCCCAAGTCCATGCCACAACTGGCTAGGGATCTGGCGCGGCTGGGATCCCCCTTGATGCGGCGGCGGGTTTGGCTGGGCGGAGCGGCCTCGCAACAGCCCTTGCTCTATGCCACCTCTTGGTGGAACGCGGAACATCTGGCTCAATACTTGCCCCATCCCGATTTGCCCATCGGCCAAAATCTAATCCAAGAAAAACTGGAGACCTTTCGCGAGGTGCGTCGCCTCTACTACGGCGAAGCTGAGCCCATTGCCCGGCTGCTCAACTGTCCTGGCCCTTTCTGGGCTAGGCATTATCTTTTGCTGCACCGAGGCCAACCTTTGACGGTTATTTACGAAGTTTTCTCCTCGCGCCTAGGGGCCAAGTTTTTGACCGGCTAGGGCCAATCCAACGGCACACGGCTGCCCTTGGTGCCGTTAGCCTGCTGCAGGTGGGTTTGGGTGAGCGGCTACTATGGAGCTGAGCAAAAAAAGGGCCCCAGAAGCAAAGGAGCATGGCTTCAGAGCTTCCTGTTTTGCGCCAGCGGTATCAGCTGGAGCGGCGGCTGAGCAAGCGCAGCGGCAGACACACCTACCTGGCACGGGATCTCCTCACCTCAGAGCCAGTTGTGATCAAGCTGCTCCTGTTTGGGCCGGATTTCAACTGGGACAATCTGAAGCTGTTTGAGCGGGAAGCCCAAGTCCTACAGACCCTCTCCCACCCAGCCATTCCCCGGTACCGCGATTGCTTTGAGATTGCTCTGAAAGGGGGGCGCGGCCTGGCGCTGGTGCAAAGCTACATCGAGGCTCCCTCCCTGCAGGAGTGGATGGAGCGAGGGCGGCGTTTTGCTGAGCCGGAGGTGCGCGACTTGGCGCAGAAGCTGCTACGCATCCTCATCTACCTCCACGAACTCCATCCGCCGGTCATCCACCGGGATCTCAAGCCCAGCAACATTCTCTTGGGATCCGACCAGCAGGTGTATCTGGTGGACTTTGGTTCGGTTCAGGCGGCTGCCCCCCGGGAGCAGGGATCCTACACTGTGGTGGGAAGCTACGGCTACATGCCCCTGGAGCAATTTGGCGGCAGAACCGTGCCCGCCTCCGATCTCTACAGCCTGGGCGCCACGCTGATTCACCTGCTCACGGGCCAGCATCCGGCGGACTTGCCCCAGGAGGGATCCCGGATTGCGTTCGAGCAAGCGGTGCAACTGAGCCCGCCCTTTCGCGACTGGCTGCGGTGGTTGACGGAGCCTCTGGTGGCGAATCGTCCCGCCTCCGCCCGGCAGGCCCTGGAGGCGCTGGAGCATTTGGATCGTCGTCCCGCCTTGATTCCCTCAGACGCAGCAGCAGTCCCTCCTCGACAGCCAGCAGGCAGCCGGATTCAACTGCACAAGTCCGAACAGACCTTTCAGGTGGTGATCCCGGCCCGGCAAACCGGTGTTTTGGTGTTGCTGCCTGTCGCCATCGCTTTGAACTCCTTCATCACCTTATTCACGATCATATCGGTTGTGCCTGCGCCTTTTCCGGTCAATCTGGTGTTTGGCCTATTCATGCTGCCCTTCTGGAGGGTGGGGTTGGGGATGGTGGGCGGGATCCTCTACGGTCTATTCGGCAAGGCCCACCTACGGATCGACACAAAATACATTCGCCTGGCTCACGAGGTGTTTGGCCTGAGGTTTGGCAATGTTCCCCCCAGTCGGCGATGGGATATTGACCGGCTAGAGCTGATCCCACGCCATACCCGACGGGATTCCGATGGGAATCGGGTGGAGGTAAGCCCACAGTTGAACATCTGGGCAGGCATCCGCAAGTACGAGCTAAGAGATCTGCAGGAGCCGGAGTTGGAGTGGCTGGCCGCGGAGCTGAGCCGTTGGCTGAAGATCCCGGTTGAACGGCAGAAGGTGTAGTTGTCAATCCAAATAGGCACTCAACTCCTGCTCCAGTGTGGGCAGTTGCACCTCTTCCCGCTCTAGCTCCTCCAGATCTTGCAGTTGCCTCCTCAGGCGGGCAATCCGCTCTCGGAGATACTCTTTGATGCCCTTGGCCCCCAGACTAAGGCAACTGCGGCAGATCTCGCCATAGATTTGGCCGCGGTCGTTGTAGACTACCGCCAGCAGCACCTGCTGCCCCTTCCTCTGGATAGGGGTGACCCATCCGCCGCAGATAATGCAGGGCACGCGGCCATTGCCCGCGTAAATGCTGCGTTCCCAGACAATTTTCACGCTCGGCCTCGCTAGACTTTTGCCCACCAGGATAAAAACTGCAAGGGATCTCTGGCCAGCCTAAATCCCTTCCCCTCTCCCTCAAGGAGAGCAGTTGGGGATGACGGCAAGATCGCTGGTGTCTAGGCGTTGGGTTGGGCCGGCTGGCTAGGCTGGGAGCGATCGATGGTGCGGTAGGTGAGGCTGGCTGCTACCTCTAGGGCTTTGGCAGCGTCGCGGAAGTAAAACCCCAGCTCCTCATCTTTCTCCGTGCGGTTGGGCTTATTGAGCTTGGCCTTGAACTGCACATTGCAATACATGGCCAACCCCACCAAAACCTCGGACAAACCATGCTGGTTGATCAACCGTTCCAGATCCGTAAGCAGGCTTTTGATCAGGGCATTGGCTACCGGTTCTGGCAAACTGTCCAGGTCGTGCATTGGGTTTCCTCAGCAAACGAGATAGTAGTGGGATCCCGGTCCCTTACTCCTGATCTTCCCGCATCTTTTGGGGAATGCTCAACGCTGTTGCTAGCGCTTTGGCGTTTTCACTGCTCGAGAAAGCAGGAATTCCTGCAGGCGCTCCGCGCTGCCAGCAACAGTTCTGGGCCGAAGCCCAAGTACTCTTTTGAGTTGGCAGAGGCCATTTGTTATGATGGCAGAAACCGTCCCGAAGAAGGGGGCTGGAAATCCGGTCTTTGGTCATGGAGACCCGTGCCGTTGGTCAAGCGTTCTCGGGAGGGCAGCATTGGACAACAACAGTATCTTACGTCAGCTCTTGCTCGTGGGCGTTGGCACCACTACGCTGCTAGCGGAGCAGTTGAAGAAGGCTGCCGATGAGCTGGTGCAAAAGGGGCAGCTTAGCTCAGAAGAGGCCTCTAACCTCCTCAACAACCTGCTCAACCAGGTGAAATCTGAACAGAGCAACCTGGAATCCTACGTGCAGCGGCAGGTGCGCAACGTTTTGCAGGACTTAGGCGTGCCTTGCCAGTCGGAAATGGACGAGCTGCGCGGGCGGTTGGATCGCCTGGAGCGACAAGTGCGCAACTTGGAGAACCAGCTCTACCGCCGCTTCTGACCGTTAGCCAATCTCTAGGCTGAGGCTGAAGTTCCCGCAAGAGTTTGCATGGCAAGCGAAGTTTTAAGCATCACAGGCCGAGGGATCCCGCTGGTGGGCAATGACATTGACACCGACCGGATCATCCCGGCCCGCTTCCTCAAATGCGTCACCTTTGATGGCCTGGGCCAGCACGTGTTTGCTGACGACCGCGCCCAAGCGGCTGGCCAGCACCCCTTTGACCTGCCTCAGTACCAGGGTGCGGAGATTTTACTGGTCAACGCCAACTTTGGCTGTGGCTCCAGTCGAGAGCATGCCCCCCAAGCCCTGGCCAAGTGGGGGATTCGAGCCCTCATTGGCGAAAGCTTTGCCGAGATCTTTTTCGGCAACTGCCTGACTCTAGGGATCCCCTGTGTCACAGCGCCTGCGAGCGTGATTCAAACTCTCCAAGAGGCAGTGGCCAGAAACCCAGAGCTCCAGTTAACGCTGGATCTCCTCAACAAACAGGTGCGCTGGGAAGACAAAGCCGCCGCCGTCGAGATCCCCCAGGGGGCTTGGCAGATGCTGGTGCAGGGCACTTGGGATGCCACGGCGCAGCTGCTAGCTGCCCGCGACCGCATTCAGGAGGTAGCTGCCTCTTTGCCCTACCTGCGATGGCAGCGAGGAGCCCGCTGAGCAGGTCGCTTTCCCCTGCTACCCACCAGTGGCTGGGCAGCGCTGACCCAAAGTTTCTGGATCTGGCAAGGCGGGAAATCGTGGCTGCGGATCCAGAGGCCGTCGTCCAGCTCCTTCCCGAGGCCACGGGGTTGATGTGGGTGTGCAGCCGGCGTTCCTTTGCCGACCTTGCCCAGAGCTGGCAGGCCAACCCACCTATTTTTTTGCGCCACATCTGTCCCATCCAGCGGGAGCTTTGGCTGGACGAGGGATCCCTGGCAGGACTCCGCCTAGATGAAGAGCTGCTGGCCGCCATCAACCCGGCCCTCAGCTTTTCTGTACAGACGCGCCTATTTGGCAAGCTCAACTTCAAGCCCTTTCAGATCAACGAAGCCCTGGCAGCCCAGGTAGTGGCGGCAGTGGGATCGCCGCTGCAGGTCAGGGATCCCCAACAGGTGATCTCGGTGGTGATCCTGGCTAACTCGACAGGGATCCGAGTTTGGCTAGGCTTGTCGCTGGCTGAGCAAAACCTCTCCAACTGGGCGGGCGGCATCCATCGCTTCCGCCGCGATCCCGGTCAGATTAGCCGCTCTGAGTTCAAGTTGCTGGAAGCCATCCAGGTGTTCCACATCCCTTTGCAGCCAGGAGGGCGGGCTTTAGATCTGGGGGCAGCACCAGGGGGATGGTCGCGCATCCTGCGCCTCTACGGGCAGGAGGTAACAGCGGTGGATCCGGCGGCATTGGACGAGCGTCTCCACTCCGATGCCGGCATTTGTTACCATCGCCTCAGCGCTCAAGCCTACCTGGCCCGCTGTAGGGAGCGGTTTCACCTCATCCTCAACGACATGCGCCTGGATGGCCGCACCTCTGCCCACCTGATGACAGCCTTTGCCCCTCATCTGGAGCCAGAGGGGGCAGCCCTGATGACCTTAAAACTTCCCTCCCGCCGCCGCCTGCGGGTGCTGCAGCAAACGCTCGATATCCTAAGCAGTACCTTTGCCGTGGTGAGGGCGCGCCACCTGTTCCATAACCGCAGCGAAGTCACCCTCTACTTGCGAAAGGGAGCTCAATCGGCGGTTTCCACTACCTGAATTTCCCGGTGCAGCACCTTCTCGCGGATGGACTCTAGCAAGCGCAGCTCCTCGGGGGAGATTTTGCCATCGGAGCGGATAGCGCTGACGATTTGCTCCAACTCGGTGCGGGTTAACTTCCTATCTTCTAGGGCCTGCTCTACTAGGGCCTGCAGTTGTGCAAACTCCATGGAATTGCTGCTCCTCTTGAGCAGCTCTCCTCACCCCCTCTACCCTATCCCCGCCAGCTCTGATCCCCGGCAAGCGCAAGATTCTCTTCAGGTATCCTAAAGAAAAGATGAAACCGCAGGAGAGGAAGACCCTATGGCTGGCCCGGATCCCCAAAGCTTCGAGCACGACTGCGCCACGCTGTGCCGGGATGGATGTGTCCTGGGCGAGGCCTGCCCCCACCGAGAGGCAGCCCGTCGAGCGGTGGACTTCATCATGAATACAGACTGGGAGACGCTCATGCGGCTTGCCGAGTCCAGGAACCTGCCCAAGACTCCTCCCCAGGAAGATCCCTTGCAGTTTTTGGAGAACTACCGCCTAGGCGGCTAGTCCCTGCCCAGCCTCCAGGTGCCGCGGCTCATAATAAACGTAGTGGGATCCTTGGGCTCTATGGTATGGCCTTGGCTTGCCTTTGGCTTGCTTCTGGTTGCCTCTGAGCTGTTCTTGCCGGGACTGGTGGCTGGTCCAACGGGTGTGGCGGCGCTGGGAACTGCTCTTTTGGCTTCTTGGGGGCTGCCGGTTTGGGCCCAGTTCTTGGCCTGGGTGCTGCTCTCGATTGCGCTGATCCTCCTCAGCCAACGCCTGGTACCTAAGGGCCCGGCCCAGTTGGAGGATATCCTGAAAGAATCGCGGGAAGCGCGGGCAGTTACAGCCATTCCGCCAGGGAAGCAGGGGCGAGTCTCCTATCTTGGCTCCACCTGGAACGCCAAATGCAGTATTCCTGACGTGGAGATCCAACCCGGCCAGGAGGTATACGTGGTCGATCGCAAGGGCAATACCCTCATTGTGATGCCAACCCAGCTGCTTGAATCTTGAGGCTTGGAGCTCTCTGGCATTTAGGGCTCCTCGTAAATCCAGCTTTGGGCAGCAGGGATCCAGTTCACCAGCTCGGAATCTCGGAACCAGAGGGCAATCTCCCGCTGGGCGGTTTCCGGGCCATCAGAGCCATGGACAAGGTTGCGGCCAATGTCAATACCAAAGTCGCCGCGGATGGTGCCTGGCTCGGCTTCTAGGGGATTGGTTTTGCCGATTAGCTTACGAGCAGCAGCAATCACCCCTTTGCCCTGCCAAACCATAGCCACCACCGGCCCCGAGGTAATAAACTTTACCAAACTGGGGAAGAAGGGGCGCTCCCTGTGTTCAGCATAGTGGGCTTCTGCCAGCTCTTGGCTTACCTGCACCAGCTTCAGGCCTACCAATTGGTAGCCCCGACTTTCCAGGCGCTGGATGATGGTGCCCACTAGACCCCGCTGCACGCCGTCCGGCTTGATGGCGATAAAGGTGCGCTCCATGGGATCTCCCCTTGTTGTTACCTATCTTCACCGTTATCCTTGTACCGGATCGGGGATCCCGAGCGCAAGGGAGCAAAATTAGCGCTTTTTACGCGCCCACCACTGCCAAGATCAGGAAGGCAGCCCCCACCACTGTAATCGCCCAGCCGGCCCAGCGAGTTAAGCCAGGGATCCGCAACCCCCAGCGTTCTGCTGCCCAAAGGGCCAGGAGAGCTACCCCATACTGGACGGTGCTCAACCCCAGTAGATATCCCACCCAAGGCATGGGTTGGGCGCCGATAATGGTTTCGGCGTAGGCATAGCCATGGAATAGCCCCGCCAGGGATCCCCCTATTAGCAAGAGCCAACTGGGGATCTGCCGCGGTTGCACCAGCAGCAAGCCGAAGAGAACCACGGAAGAGGCAATGGCCAGCTCCGTCAGTCCCAGGGGATCCCAGCCGGCCAGGTGGATCCCAGTGCCCACCAGACCTGCCAACACAAAGCCCAAAGGGATCCCGTAGCGCCAGGGCTGCCCCGCCGCCACAAGACCGATGGCCACGACGAAGGCCAGGTGATCCAAGCCAATGACAGGGTGAGCCAGCCCGGAGAGAAATCCCTCCCAGGCCGTTGCAGGCAGTTTCCCTCCCAGGGCGTGGTGGGCAAAAGCCGGCGAAAAAAACCCCGTAACTGCCAGTGCACCCCCAGCAGCGGCAAAGCTGGGGATCCCTTCCTTCCGCCACCGCCCAAGCGGCGATGGGACTTGCTGCCACAGCCAAGACATGCTTTTGGACCTCCCTGAGTTCTCTCAATAGCTGCCCAGATCTCCCAGTCTAGGGGCGCTCTCTGTACCCCTGCAGGTTCTCCGGCTCAAACTGGCGCAAAATCCGCGTGGCCTCGCGGAGGCGGGTTTCATTCTCTTCCTCCACAATGAGTACGTACTTACCCGCATTGAGGCGGTTGCGGTAGGCCAAGGCATCGCCGGAGCCACTGGTCAGGCCCACCCCGCCCCCCACAAAAAAGCTGCCCATGGCCCCGCCCAGCGCACCCAACAGGCCGCCGATCAGATGGTTGCCTATAGGTCCCGCCCAGGCAAAGGTATCCAAACCACTCAAGACGCTGAACCCCACCCCAGCCAAAAAGCCAAAGGGCACCAGCCAAATGGCCAGGCGCTGCATCTGGCGGCGCGCGGCTTGGGCCGGGTCGATTAGCCCAAACTCATCCGCAGTTTTGTAGCCTCGCCCCAGTAGGTGCAATCGCTCCAGGGGGAAACCGGCCTGTTCCAGGGCGCTGTAGGCCGCCTCGGCAGCCAGGCGATCCGGCAGTACCGCAATTAGGTAGCTCATAGGTTAAAGGGTCGGTGCCCGTCATCAGCCAATTCCATTGTCTACAGAGTTTAGGGAGGGATCCCTGTGAGCCTCTACCAGCGCTTCTATGAAGTCGTGCGGCGGATCCCGCCGGGGCGTGTAGCTACCTATGGGCAGGTGGCGCGGCTTGCCGGCTGTCCTGGCTGTGCCCGACAGGTGGGCTATGCCCTGTTTCGCCTGCAAGGTCAAGAGACCGACATCCCCTGGCACCGGGTAATCAACGCCCAAGGGCGCATTTCCTACTCCCCCTTTCGCCTTGGCTACGACGACTTGCAAAAAGTCCTACTCCAAGCTGAAGGGATCCCCTTTGACGCCGAAGGTCGGGTGGATCTGCAGCAGTTTGGCTGGGATCCCCGGGAAGCTTAACCTGCGCTTGACCTAACCTTAAACAGGTCATAGCGAAATCTCCTGTCCAGCCTTGGTAACGTGAATGCGGATGCGTCTTGAGTGGTCATGAAACCAGCTTGTCGTGCTCGAGGGGCTGCCCCTGCTGAGGGAGGGCTTCCAGCTTGGCTGAACGCTCTGGCCAAGTTCCTGCGGGTTGGGCTGTGCTGCTTGCTGCTGAGCCTGGCCAGCGCCTGCGGTACCACCGACAGTAGCTCAGTTCCTCCAGCCGGCGGCGGGGCAGGGTTTATCGCCTCAGATCCCAACGTCAGGCTCTCCTCTCAGCCGCCCACCTTTACCCTGCAGATCTTGCACGCTAGCGATCTCGAGGCTTCGGTTGCCGCGGTTCAGGATGCGCCGCGCTTCTCCGCGGTGATCAATGCGCTGCGGCCTCAGTTTCCCAACACGGTGGTGCTCTCCAGCGGCGACAACTACATTCCCAGCCCCTTCTACAACGCCAGCGCGGATCCCTCGCTGCGGGGCCGGTATGACCGCACCCCTGGCAAAGCCGACATGGAAATCCTCAACGCTATCGGTTTTGAGGCGGCTGCCTTTGGCAACCACGAGTTTGACCAAGGCACGCGCCAAATTCGCGACTTGATCCGACCCGACACTAGCCGCGGCTACGCAGGTGCCCGCTTTCCCTATTTGAGCGCCAACCTCAGCTTCAGCGGCACTGGTGAGTTGGCCAGCTCTGACTTTGCTGCCGATGGCCAAGAGGCCAGCTCCATCCGCGGCAAGATCGTCAAGACAGCAGTGATTACCGTGGGAGGAGAGCGAATCGGCCTGGTGGGAGCCACGACCACGCGCCTAGCTGCTATTTCTAGCCCCGGCCCTGAGGTGAGGGTGGAAGGCAGGGTGGACGACACCGACCAGGTCAATGCTGCCCTCATCCAAAACTTCGTTAACCAACTCACTGCGCAGGGCATCAATAAGATCATTCTCCTAGCCCACCTGCAGCAACTCCAGAATGAGGTGACCCTGGCCACCCAGCTGCGGGATGTCGATGTCATCATTGCGGGTGGCTCCCACCGCGTCCTTGCCAAGCCCACTGACCGCCTGCGCCCTGAGGATGTGCGCACGGGCGACTACCCCATTCTGCGCACCTCGGCTAGCGGTCAACCGGTGGCAGTGGTGAACACCGGCGCCAACTACCGTTACGTGGGCCGCCTGGTGGTTAGCTTCGACGCCAACGGGGTGATTGCCCGCATCGATCCAGTGAGCGGCGCCTACGCCACCGATGACCAAGGGGTGGCAGCCGTGCGCGGCACTCCCAATCCCGAGGTGGTGCGGATCGCCAACGAAATCGGCAGCATCATCCGCGCCAAGGATGGCCGTACCTTTGGCTCTACCACCCAATTCCTCAACGGCTTGCGGGCCGAGGTGCGCACTGAGGAAACCAACTTGGGCAACCTCACGGCTGATGCCAACTTGGCCTACGCCAGAACTGTTGACCCCACCACCGTCATCTCCCTCAAAAACGGCGGCGGCATTCGCGCTCCCATTGGAGCTACCACCGGCGGCGGCGGCGGCGAGCCAGTACGGCGGATCCCTCCGGTGGCCAACCCTGAGGCTGGCAAGCAGGCGGGCCAAATTTCGCAATTGGATATTGAAACTGCTCTTGCTTTCAACAACGGCCTGTCCTTGGTGACTGTCACCGCCGAGGAGCTCAAGCAGATAGTAGAACATGGGGTGGCCCAAACCCAGCCGGGAGCTACACCAGGCCGCTTCCCGCAGGTTGGCGGCTTTGCCTTCAGCTTCGATCCCTCGCGGCCACCGGGATCCCGCGTCATCTCCCTGCGGGTGGATACGCCCAGGGGCCCGGATGTGGTGGTGCGCAACGGCCAGTTGCAGGGAGATCCCCGCCGTACCTTCCGCATGGTGACGCTGGACTTCTTGGCCAACGGTGGGGATGACTATCCCTTCCCGCGCCTGTCCAACCCCAACCGGGTGAACTTGGCCCCCGGCTCCGGCCTCACCTTCGATACCCCTGGCAGCGAGCAGGACGCTCTGGCTCGGTACTTGCGGCAGATCGGCGTGTTTACTCAAGCCGACACCCCGGCTGCCCAGGATACCCGCATCCAGAACCTCTCGGTGCGCCAGGATACGGTGCTGCAGGGTTTGTAGTCGGAGCCGGTTCAGGCACGCTGCCCCTTCCCTAGGTGGGGAGGGGTTTAGCGTTGGATTGGAATTACACTACTATCGAGCAAAACCCACCTTCCCTCCTCTCGCCCTCATGACCCTGGAAACGTTTTTTACTCAGCTCAACGACAACGGCTTGACGATTGCCCTCTTGCTCTTTGCTGCCCCCTGGTTGGTTTGGGTTCTCTGTCACTGGATCCCTGGGCAGTGGGAAGAGCCGTTTCTGCTCAGCCTAAACCTCGGCTTGGCAGCGGTAAGCCTTGTCCTCTGGGCGGGTTACTTGGCCTACGCCACCAACACAGCCGGCTGGGAAGCGGTGGTGAAGCAGGCGAATATGTTCCTGTTGCTGGTTCCTCCTTACTATTTCCTCGCCTCCATCTGGGTGGCCCGCCAGCGCATGCCCCTCTCGCGGGTGCCAGCTTTTCGCACGCTGCAAGGGATCGGCCTTTTAGCGGCAGCCTATCTGATTTTTTCTTGGCTCAGCCGCCGGGTTTATGTTGTCTTCTTTTCCTACCTACCCTTCTCGACTTTCCTGTGGATCCTGGCGGGGCTGTTGGGGGTAGCCTACATTGGCTATCGCCTCCTCCTCGGGGATCCACCCCGGTACCCGCCCGAAAGCTGAGGGGACTAAGATATCGAGGAAGACCTTTGGCAGCTGGGCAATGGTAACCGTCCCTCTGATCTCAGCCCTGAACATCGACTACCGGCCTTTGCAGGAGTTGTTGTCGGCGGGAGCCTGGCGGGAGGCGGATCGCCTAAGTCTGCAACTATTGTGTCGCGCAGCAGGAGAGGGGGCAGTGCGGCGGGGCTGGCTGTATTTTTCCGAGGTGAGCCGGATCCCGGCAGAGGATCTGCGCACCATCGATCGCCTCTGGCGGGCAGCTTCCGGAGATCGCTTTGGCTACTCGGTGCAGCGGCAGCTATGGCTGGGGGTAAATCGCAATTGGGAGCGCTTTTGGTCGCTCATTGGCTGGAAGCAAGGCTACCACTGGACCCGCTACCCTGACGAGTTTACCTGGGATCTGTCTGCGCCCAAGGGCCACCTGCCCCTTTCCAACCAACTGCGGGGGGTGCGGGTGTTGGAGGAGTTACTCACCCACAGGGCTTGGGAAGAATCTTAAGTTGGATTGACCTGTGACCGAGCACCTACAACTAGCCCAATTTCCTAATTTACCTGTCGACCTAGCCCAGGCCTGTGAGCAGGCCATCCAGGCCACACAGCTGGCCATACAAGCAGGGTATCGCCGCCTGCTCATCGAGATCCTCGCTCCGGAGATTAAGCCAGAAGTCTTGGCTCGTCCGTTCTTGCAGTTGCTCCAGCCACCGGCCTTGGTGTTGTTTAGTGATGCCGGCGGAGCAGCGCTGGCCCAGCGGGAGTGGGGATCCCTGCCCGAAGGAGTGGAACTGCAGAGCCTAACGGCCCGTACCCAGCCCACCCCAGAACAGAGCCTTCTCTTCGTCATGCCCGCCGTCTACAACTTGGATCAGGTGGAGCGGGTTTGCCAGGCGGTCAGCAGCAGGGATCCCAAGCCCGTTGTTCTCCTCAACCCGCAGCTCCAGGATGCGGCCACGGTGGGAGTGGGGTTAGCTGGTCGGCGGCTGCGCCAACGCTTCCTGAGTACCTTTGAGACCAGCTACTACCTGCGCTCGCTGGCGGAAGGGGCGCTGTTTCGCGCCTATCCGGATCCCTGGAGCGTGTGGCAGCAGGAGGAGTCCGGCCTCTACAGCGTCCTCCAGACCTTTAGAGCCCGGCCCAGTGGCGAAGAAGTGGCCGAGCTGTTCCAGGCTCGCCGAAAAGGAACTCCCTGGTGGAGCTGGCGGCGCTGGTTGGGATTCCTCTGAAAGCCGTTTGCGGCCCCGACTAGACCTCTGCTGGTTCTAGCCGACCGTAAGCCCCTTGCTGGTTTGGCCACCGACTTAGCCACAGCTTGTGGGGGAGCCACGCTCCCCAAAGTAGCCTCGCCATGGCTCCTAAAGCAGATGGGGATTGCCCCCTTTGCAAGCCCAACCTTGCCAGGAGCGAAGTTAAGATTAAGTTAGGCTCCTGAGGTTTTTATCTCTCCGGCCAAAGCGGCAATCTGGGAACAACGATGCCTCTTGACAACCTGCGCGGACTCTATCAACAAGTTATTCTCGAGCGCTACAAAAAGCCTCGCAACTTTGGCAGGGTAAATCCAGTTCATCGCCACCAACGCGGCCACAACCCCTCCTGTGGCGACACTATTGATCTCACTTTGCAACTGGATCCCAACCAGGAGCGGATCGTCGATATCAAATTCGAGGGAGAAGGTTGTGCTATTGCTCTGGCTTCCGCCGATTTGATGGCTGATGCTGTGCGGGGGCGTACCATCCCCGAAGCCCTGCAGTTGGTGGAGCGCTTCCAGGCCATGATGCGGGGCGGCGAAGAGTTCCCTCGGGAGTATCGCTCCCTCAATGCCATGAAGGGAGTCGCCCAGTTCCCAGTGCGCATCAAGTGTGCCAACCTGGCTTGGCATGCTCTCAAACATGCGCTGCAATCCCCCGCAACCGATGACTCTGCAGAGGAGCCAGGTTTTGTTAGCAACGAAAGCATTGACTGAATCCTCATGGCTCAAACGGATAGATCTTAACTTGCCATGAGACCTTAGCTGCCCCAAGAGCACAGAAGGAGGCAACTAGAACTGCTCAAAGTTGAAGGCAAGGCTGCTCGGCTCGGAAAAAGAGCCGGAACTTTGACTGGATAAAATGTAGAGGAAACAGGCTGGCTAGCGCGGAAGGGCTGTGAGCCTCTATCTAACAGGGGATTTTGCGATGAGAGCCATTCTAGTAGCAGCCGCAATTGGTTTAACCGGGATCCCTGGGCTAGTCTCTTTGCCGGTGAAGGCGCAGGCCCTTTTCGAGTTGGGGACCTACCGCCTTGATCAGGGGACCATTATCCCCGTCGGCAGCCTCAGCAGCGAAGGACCGCAGTACTTTTATCCAGACACCATCTATCCTCTGGAGGTGGCTGTTACTGAGAACATTTTCGACAGCCAGGGGCGTTTAGTAATCCCAGCCGGCAGTCGCGTTTTCGGACAAATGGAGCCAGCCCCCGGTGGATCCCGCTTTGTGGCCACCTCCATTGTCCTTGGCGGTCGCACCTATAGCCTGCGGGCTTCTTCCAGCGTCCTTCCCGACGAGAAGGATCCCCGGCAGTACACACCTAGGGCCATTGCCGAAGATGCGGCTATCGGGGCAGCCGCCGGCGTGTTGCTGGGGGCCCTCACAGGCAACCTCTCGCCAGGTAACGTTCTGGGGGGCGCGGTGGCTGGAGTGGTGGTGGGCAATGTCACCGCTCCCCAGGTGGTGGTGCTGCGTCCTGGTCAGTCTTTTTATTTGACCTTAGAAGCTCCGCTGGCTTTGTAGGATTGGTGGACGTTGCTTCATCTAGCCAGCTAGGGGATCCCTCTAGCCCAGTGGTAGGGGGAAGCTAAAGGCAGCGCAAGCCCCGGCATTTACGCCCAGCGCTCTGCCCCAATGGAGGAACCTCGACTATGGCAGCAGAACCCAAGTCCACCCCTGCCCTGCACGTTACTGAGCACATCTTTACCGCTGGCGGAGAGCCCTTCCCCTACAAGGCCTTGGCTGGCTGGCAAAGGCTCTTCCGCCGAGAAAAGCCCGTAGCAGAGATCTTCCACGTCGCCTATTTGCAGCAGGACTCTGACCCCCAGCACCGCCCTCTTACCTTCGTTTTCAATGGAGGGCCAGGGGCCGCCTCTGCCTATCTGCACATGGGATCCCTGGGGCCAAAACGCATCCGCTTTGGGCCCAACGGCAGTCTGCCGCCCTCGCCGGTGCAACTGGTGGATAACGCCGAAAGTTGGCTGCCCTTTACCGACCTAGTTTTTGTTGATCCAGTAGGAACCGGCTTTAGCCGCGCCCTCACCGAAGACTCCCAATCCTCCAAAGCGTCCCAGGAAGCAACGGCAACCTCTGCCCCCAAGCCTGCTCCGCTGCAGGACAAGGAGGAGCCTCCCAAAGAAGCGCCCTTCTGGGATGTGGAGCGGGATCTCCAGTCCTTGGGCGAGTTTATCCAGGGCTTCCTTTCGCGCCACAAACGCTGGCTCTCTCCGATTTTTATCGCCGGTGAGAGCTACGGGGGGTTTCGGGTAGCACGCTTGGCTAAGGAGCTGCAGTCCAAGTTTGGCGTGGGCCTCTCAGGGGCGATTCTCATTTCGCCAGCGCTTGAGTTTGGGTTGCTGGAGGCCAACGACTACAACCTCAGCACCTGGGCCATGCTTTTCCCTTCCTATGTAGCCACGGCGGCCCATCATGGGCGATGTGGCTGGGGGGAGGATTTGCAGATCCTCCTGCCCAAAGCGGAAAACTTTGCCCGGCAACGTCTGTTGCCTCTTCTGGCCATGGGGGAGGCGATGCCGGAGGCAGAGCGGCAGGCTATCTACGCCGAGATGGCGGCAGGGATCGGCCTGTCGGCGGAGTATGTGGCCCACAAAGGGGGGCGGATCGACCCGGCTAGCTTTGCCCGCGAGCTGTTGCGCTCCCAGCGGCTGGTGTTGGGGCTTTACGACGCTTCTGTAACCACCGTGGATCCCTTTCCGGATCGACCTACCTTCGAGGGATCCGATCCCACCCTGGATGGGATAGATCGCCTGTTTACTGCTGCCATCAACAGTCACCTGCGGGAGACCTTGCAGGTGGAGACGGAGCTAACTTACCACCTCCTCAACCTGGAGGTGTTCAAGTCGTGGCGCTTTACTCCCAAGGGGGAGCTGAAGCAGGGCTTCATTGGCGCCATGGACGAGCTGCGCAGCAGCATGGCCCTCAACCCCCACATGCAGGTGAGCATCCATCACGGCTTTTACGATTTGGTTACGCCCTACTTTGCCTCCAACCACTTGGTGGATCTGATGAAGTTGGATCCCCGCCTCAAGGCCAACCTCCGCTTGCGCCACTACCGCGGCGGCCACATGTTTTACACCTGGGATCCCTCGCGGGCTGAGTGGTTTGCTGAGATGCGCGAGTTCTACCGCCAGGCCACCGCTAGCCTTTCAAGATAGACCGCTACCCCAGGCTTCCTACTCCCGCAGCCAACGAGTGGTGCCATCTTTTTGATCGATGAGGGTAATCCCCAAGGCCTTTAGCTGCTCTCGAATCCGATCCGCCTCGGCAAAGTTTTTTGCCCTGCGGGCTGCCGTGCGTTGGGCCACCAGCTCCTCAATCTGGGCGTCTTCAAGAGGTGGAAGCTTGGCCAGTTCTCCCTTGGCAACGCCTTTCTCAGATCCCTGCGCAGTGCCAGGCTGGGTCCAGCAGAAGCCTAGGGTGGCCAGGATCTCCAGCAGAGCGGCGCCTTTTTGCCTTAGCACCTGCGGCTCCAGGTGGGTGCAGCCCTCGTGGGTCGACAGGTTGTGCTCGCGGATAAGTTCCTTGGCCAGTTCAAAAGCAAGAGCCAGTGCCCCAGGGGTGCCAAAGTCATCGTCCATGGCCTCCTGGAAGGCTTGCATGGCCTCGGCAGCAGGGGAGGCCGTCTCCCCTTGGCAGAACTGCTGGGCGCAGTGGATCCCTTTCTCGAGGGTTTCCCAGCCGCGGCTAGCCGCCTGCATTCCAGCCTCGGTGAGGTCAATCGGGCTGCGGTAGTGGGTCTGCAACAAGAACAGCCGCAGGGCCATGGGGTGGTAGAGGGCAAGAGCCTGGCGCAGGGTGGTAAAGTTGCCCAACGATTTGGACATCTTCTCGCCGTTGACATTGACAAAGCCGTTGTGCAGCCAGTACTTGGCTAGCGGCTTGCCAGTAATCGGCTCTGATTGGGCCAGCTCGTTCTCGTGGTGGGGAAAGATGAGGTCTGCACCGCCAGCGTGGATGTCGATGTGATCCCCCAGGTTTTCCCGCACCATGGCAGAGCATTCGATGTGCCACCCTGGCCGCCCCCAGCCCCAAGGGGACTCAAACCCCGGCTCCGAGGGGGGAGCCGCCTTCCAAAGGGCAAAATCCAAGGGATCCCGTTTGCCGGCTCCTTCCTCTCCTACCCGGCCACTGGCCCCTGCCTCCAGCTCCTCCAGCTTGCAACCGGAGAGCTGACCGTAATCCGGGAATTTACGGACGGCGTAGTAGACGTCATAGCCTGAGATTCTCTCCTGGCAAGCCCGCACTCGATAGGCAAAGCCCTTGAGCTCCAGGGACTGGATTAGCTCAAAGATTGCCGGCAGGGAGCGAGTTACCCGGGGGTAGAGATCGGCCCGCTTGATGTTGAGGCGATCCATGTCCTGGAAATACTCGGCGATGAAGCGTTCTGCCACCGCCTGCATCGACTCGCCCCGCTCCAGCGCCCGCTTGAGGATCTTGTCGTCCACATCGGTAAAGTTCTGCACATACTTGACCCGGTAACCGCGCCACTCTAGGTAGCGGCGCACTGTATCCCACACCACATAGGTGCGCGCATGGCCCAGGTGGCAGAGGTCGTAAACCGTAACGCCGCAGACATACATCCGCACCCAAGGCTTCTCCCCAGGGGGCGTTTCCGCGGCAGACAGGGGCTGAAATACTTCTTTGCGCCGGGCCAAGGTGTTATAGACCACTAAAGCCATGGAAAGTCCCAGTTTGTAGTTGTAGTTTCAGATACAGCAAAGTGGGCTCTGTTTCCAAGCAGCGCTTTCCTCCTCCCTTGGATGAGGCTAGGCAAAATCGCAAGGGGTAGAAGGCTGGAATCATTGCAGGACAAGCATCTTAGCGGAGATTACCTGCGAAGACTTGTCTAGATTTACTAACTACGGTAACCTAACCTGAGTACAAAGCTTCGTTACATTGGCTTGAGCCTTGCCGCTTGCAAAGGCAGCTCATTGCCAGGGGCCTATTGCCTTGTTTTTGGCTTCTTCTCTTGCACTCTAGCCGTTGGTGTGAGGATGCCTCCAAAATCGACGCTCTCCAATTCCCAGAGGGAGGAGCTAGACATCCCGAGGGCTTTCTCTCCAGCCGAGGATTGGTTAGAGACCCCGCCAGCTCCGGATCCCTCTGGGGAAGGAGGCAGGGTGCTCTCCGCTCTATCCAGGCAGTGGTGGCCTGGGCTAGCCCTTTCTCTCAGCTTAGCTGGCCTGGTGTGGCTCCTGAAGCGGGAGGCGGATCCCGAGGCAGAGGCCTGGCAAGAGTCGCTGCCCAGTTCCTCTCAGGAACCAGCCTCTCCAGAGACAGGGGCTCCCTCGCGAGGGCATCCAGCCTGGGCCACCAGTCTTCTGCTGATGTTGGGCTTGGCAGGGGCTGCTAGTCTGCAGCAACGCCAGCTTTCTCGTCACCCCTGGGGAGCGAAGCTGGCCGAGCCGATCCCACCCTCCGTGTATACCCTGTCTAGTGCCCTGCAGCAGAACTACGAGCTGAAAAAAGCCCAACTGCGGCAAGCCTTCGAGGCCGGCCAGATCTCAACGGGGGAAGGGCCTAGAGGCATTCTCGAGCATGAGGTGCAACCGGGAGAGACCCTCTGGCGCTTGAGCCAGATGTACCAGCTCGATGCTGCCGCCATTACGGTCTCCAATCGCATTCAAGCGAGTACACCGCTGCAGCCAGGGCAAAAGTTGCTCATCCCCAGCCAGCCGGGGTTGATCTACACCGTCAAGCAGGGAGACACCCTGGAAGACATTGCCAAGCGCTATGGGGTTCCGCAGCAGCGGATCATCGAGGCTACTCCCCTAGATCGGCCGGAGTATCTGCGCATTGGTCAACGGCTGCTCATCCCTGGCGATGTGGGCGAGCTGATCCGGCGCGAGAAGGAGATGATCGCTGCCCAGAAGGCCCGCGAAGAGAAAGCCCAGCGCCAAGCTGCAGAACAGGCTCGACTCCAAGCCGAGGAGCGACGCCGTGCCCAGCAGGGGCGATCCCTGACCCACACGGTGGAAGCTGGTGACACCATCGAGCGGATTGCTGCTCGCTATGGGGTAACTCAGCGGTCGATCATCCAGGCCAACAACCTGCACAATCCCCATTGGCTGCGCATTGGCCAACGCCTGACGATTCCGGCCCCTGGCAGGCAGCTCCCCCTCCCCACCCCCGTGCACCCAGCCTGGCGACAGCCCCAAGCTCGGCCAGCACTGGCAGCTCCGCCTCCCGTGGCCCGCAGCAGGGGCTTCATCTGGCCAGTCCCAGGGCAGGTCACCTCTGGCTTTGGCTACCGTCGCGGTCGCTTCCACTCGGGGATCGATATTGCCGGCCCGCTAGGAACCCCGGTTGTGGCCGTTCAGGAGGGGGTTGTGATCTTTGCCGGCAATGCCGGCGATGGCTATGGCAATTACGTGGATATTCGCCATCCCAACGGGATCGTTACCCGCTACGCCCACGGCCACCAGATCTACGTGTCCAAGGGCCAGTACGTGCAGCAGGGCCAGGTGATCATGAGCCGGGGCAACACGGGCCACAGCACAGGGCCTCACCTGCACTTTGAAGTCCGCCCCGGGGGGGGCGCGCCTGTGGATCCCTTGCTTTACCTACCCTGATCCCAGCGGGGCTAGCTGAGCACAACCACTCCGGGTATAAATTGCTAGCCTAAAAGAGCAAGCTCCCAACCTCTAAGAACAGGCCGATGCAGTGGGCAAACGCACTCTCCCAGCTTCCTTCCCTGGAAGCGGCTCTGCAGCAGGTGGTGGAGGAAGCCAAGGCTAAACTTCAGGCAGCTCAGCTCAAGAGTGCCTTGACGCGGCAGGTGCAGGTGGTGGGATCCGGCAGCTTGCCAGGATTGCTCACGGGCTACCTTCCCCCCCAGCCGCTGCGGCCCAACTTAGGGATCCTGTTTGTGTCAGCAGCCTTTGCCAGCGAGTACCTTCGCGTGCTGCCCTTATTGTCTGACTTGCTCGAGGTGGACGTTTTAGTTGGCTGCTCGGGTAGCGGCATTGTTGGCGGCGGTCAGGAAATTGAAGAAGGGCCGGCGGTGTCGCTCTCTTTGGCGGTGCTGCCGGATGTGGCGTTGCACCCCTTTCATCTGCGCGGGGATCAACTGCCAGACTTGGATGCCCCGCCTTCAGCCTGGATTGAGCAGGTAGGAGTTGCGCCCCAGGCCCAGCCCCACTTCTTGCTCTTAGCCGATGGATTTTCCTCCCGCATCTCCGAGCTGGTGCAGGGTTTGGATTTTGCCTATCCCGGAGCTGTCAAGGTGGGGGGATTGGCCAGTGGTGGCCGCGGTCCTCGGGGCAATGCTTTGTTTTTGCTGGATGCACGTACCTCCACCCCCCGGCGGGAGTTGTATCGAGAAGGAACCGTGGGGCTAGCTCTCTCCGGCAACGTGGTGCTGGATGCAGTGGTAGCCCAGGGGTGCCGTCCCATTGGGGATCCCTTGCGCGTTACCGAAGCAGAGGGCAATGTCATCCTCAGCTTGGAAGGACGACCTCCCCTAGCGGTTCTGCAGGATTTGGTGGAACGGCTGAGCCCAGCGGATCGCCAGTTGGCTCGCCACGCTCTCTTCATTGGCCTGCTGATGGATGAGTTTAAGTTGGATCCAACGCCGGGGGATTTTCTCATTCGCGTGATTCTCGGCGTGGATCCGCGGGTGGGAGCCATAGCCATTGGGGATCGGGTGCGCTCCGGCCAGACCGTGCAGTTTCATCTGCGAGATGCCCAGACCTCGGCAGAGGACTTGCGGTCGGCTCTCAGGCGCTATTGCCTTGAGCGCAACTTGGGGCAAGACTCTGCCCTAAGCCCGCAGCCCTGGGGGGCGCTGATGTTCGCCTGTTTGGGGCGAGGCAAGGGGCTGTATGGCGTCCCCAACTTTGACTCGCAGCAGTTTCGAGAAATCCTGGGAGAAGTGCCGCTGGGAGGCTTTTTTTGCAATGGGGAGATTGGCCCCGTGGGGGGATCCACCTTCTTACACGGCTACACCTCCTGCTTCGGCCTTCTCCGGCCCGCCCGCTAGCTTGTCTCCAGGTGGCCACCAACTGGAGGCTAGAGGCAGCACTTCTATTGGGTTGAAAAGCTCTGGCCTCTAGCCGTGCTTGCCGGCTGCAATGGCCGTAGAATGCCAGTAAACTTTGAGTTGTAAAGCTTCGATTCTTTGTTAGCGACTTTAACAAAACGTTTTATCCGCAGTTCGGGCTGCAATCCTCTATGGCTCGCATACTCATCATTGAGGACGATCCTTCAGTCCTAGATATTCTGCGTATCAATCTGGAGTTGGCGGGCTACGAAGTTGTCAAGGCTACGGATGGGGTTCGGGGTCAGGCGCTGGCTTTGCAAACTCTCCCCGATCTCATCATTCTCGACCTGATGCTACCCCAAGTAGATGGACTGACGGTTTGCCAACGGCTGCGGCGGGAGGAGCGCACCAGCGATATTCCCATTTTGATGCTGACTGCCCTTGGCCAGACCCGGGACAAGATCGAGGGCTTCAACGCCGGTGCCGACGACTACCTGACCAAGCCCTTTGAGGTACAGGAGCTGCTGGTGCGGGTACGGGCTCTGTTGCGCCGCGCCGACCGGATCCCGCAAACGGCCAAGCACGGCGAGATCCTCACCTATGGCCCCCTGACGTTGGTGCCGGAGCGGTTTGAGGCGGTGTGGTTTGGCAAAACCGTTAAGCTCACCCACCTCGAATTTGACCTGCTCCACTGCCTCTTGCAGCGCCACGGCCAGACAGTCTCCCCCAGCGAAATCCTCAAGGAGGTATGGGGCTACGATCCCGACGACGACATTGAAACCATCCGTGTCCATATCCGCCACCTGCGCACCAAGCTGGAGCCGGATCCCCGCCACCCCCAGTACATCAAAACTGTCTATGGCGCAGGCTATTGCCTGGAGTTGCCCAACATCGCTGAGCCCCTTCCGCCCCAGCCGGAGCTGGCAAAAGACTCCCCCTCCACGTGAAAACCCCCTGCAGGAGCAGAGGGTAGGCAAGCGCTGCTTGACCCGCCAATGAAAATCATTAGCTTACTCACGGATTTTGGTCTTCAGGATCCCTACGTGGGCATTCTCAAGGGGGTGATTTGGGGGATTGCACCCCAGGTGCAGTTTATCGACCTCAGCCACGAAATCCCGCCCCAGGACGTGGCAGCAGCCCGTTTTGCCCTGATGACGGCTTACCCCTATCTGCCTCCAGGCAGCATTCACCTGGCAGTCGTGGATCCGGGGGTGGGAACTCGGCGGCGGGCAGTGGCCATCCAAACCCAGACTGGCTACCTGGTGGGCCCCGACAATGGCCTTTTTAGCGGCATTTTGGAGCAATCTCCGCCTCTAGCCGCTGTGGAACTCACCCGGTCTCAGTACTGGCGCACTCCCTCTCCCAGCCGCACCTTCCACGGGCGGGACATTTTTGCCCCTGTGGCTGCCCATCTGGCCAACGGGATCCCTTTGGCAGAGCTGGGGGATCCTCTAGACGTGGCCGAGCTGGTTCGCTGGAGCTGGCCACCACCGCAGCTGGAGAACAACGGCTGCCGGGGGGTCATCCAGGCTATCGACCACTTTGGCAATGGCATCACCAACCTGCCGGGTCAGTGGGTGGAGGGACGGCGCTGGAGCGCCTGGATCAAAGGCATCGCCATCCGCTCTGCCACCACCTTTGCCGAGGGAAGCGAAGGCGAGCTACTGGCTTTGGTGGGCAGCGCCGGCTGGGTGGAGATTGTGCAAAACCAAGGCAACGCCAGCCGCACCCTCGACTTCAGGGTAGGGGAGGAAGTGCGCTTGGAGTGGCTTGGCTAGCTTCCTCGCCGCCAACTTCCTGGGAGAGGGAAGGCCCGGCGGGTTGGCTTTCGACCGTCCCGGCCTCTGGCGCAGTTACTCCCCCTTGAACTTTGACAGCCTGAGCGGCTTCGGCCTTGGGCAGGGTGAGGGTGAGAAGGTGTAGGCTTCGCCGCTCTCCCAAACTTGCAGCGGCGTGGGGAAGGGACTGCGGGGACACTCTCTGGAGCACGCACACCTCAACCTCCTTGCGTAAGCTGAACAAGCGCTCGGATCCCGCTTCTTCAAGAGCGTCGTTTTGGGAAGGAGGGCAAGCCGATCCCCGAAGGAAGGGATCCCCTCACCTCCCTGACTGTAAAATCTGCCGCAAGCGCTCCAAGGCCCGTTGGTTCTCCTCGGAACTGCCCACTGTCAGGCGTAGCCCGCCGCCGCTACAGCGCACACAGGTTCCTAGCTCCTGCCAGGCCCGCTGCAACTCTTGGGGGTCCCAGCCGGCTACCCGAAAGTAGAGAAAGTTGGCTTGGCTAGGCCACACCCGCACCCCCGGCAGCTCTTGCAAGGCATGGTAAAGGGCTTCCCGCTCCTGACGAATGAGGGCCACATCGGCCAAAAGCTCGTCGGCATGCTCTAAGGCAAGCTGGGCGGCCCACTGGGAAATGGCTGAGAGGTTGTAGGGTAGGCGGATGGCCTCTAGCACCTGGATGAGCTGAGGATGGCCAATGGCATAGCCCACTCGGTGAGCTGCCAGGCGAAAGGCTTTGGAGAAGGTGCGTAGGATAACCCAGTTGGGGTGCTCTGCCAACTTGGGCAGGGCTGTGTGCTGGCTGAACTCGAAATAGGCTTCATCCAGGATGACCAGGACTTCCTCGGGTAGCCCCTCCACCCACTCCCACTCAGCCGCCGTTAGACCATTGCCGGTGGGGGAATTGGGATCCACCAAACACACCACACGCACCCGCTGCTCTGTCATGGCCTCTTGGCACTGCTTCAGATCTAGAGCAAAGGTCTCGGGGTGGCGGGGCACGCGCACCACTGGGATCCCCAGGCTCTCCGCCAGGATGGCGTACATGGAGAAGGTGGGCTCTGGCACCAAAATGCCGCCCCTGTCGCCCAGGCAGGTGGCAATCAAGAGGGATCGGATGAGCTCGTCGGAGCCGTTGCCCACGCTAATCTGCTCAGGAGCCGCCCCTGCATAGGCTGCAATGGCCTGCTTGAGGCGCCGATGCTGGGCATCGGGATAGCGGTTGCTCAGGATCTCCTCTTCCCAGAGGAGAGAGAGCTTCTGCTTAAAGCCCACCGGCCAATCCCAAGGAAACTCGTTGGCATCCAGCTTGTCGGCCGTCAAGGGCGGCACAGCAGCGTAGGGCTGCAGCTGAAGCAAATCTGGGCGCAGATACCGCAAGGCACATCTCCCTGACGGGGCAGGGTACCTATGGTAGCAGGGCTGACCTCCTTGGCAAAGTAGGCTAGAGTGTTCCCAATGGGTACGGGGCTGACGGGGCTCGAACCCGCAACTTCCGCCGTGACAGGGCGGTGCTCTAACCAATTGAACTACAGCCCCAGGAGCTGCGAATACTCATTCTGAACCTAAGTAAGGGTGGTTGTCAATCATGGTACCTAGTCTGGCGGCCCAGGCCGCAACCCTGGTGGAGGAAGCCCCGCAGAACGGGATCCCGGCCGCAGCGATGCAGCAGGTAACGGCAGTGCTTACCCAGGTGGCCCAGCATCTGGATCACCTGCAGTACACCATCCTGCGCTACCCCGATGGCGGTTGGCTAACGGCACGAGTGGAGGAAAACTCTCCAGGAAGGGAGCCCATCAGCCATCTTTGGATCCCAGCTTTTGGCCATCTGGAAGATGCCCAGGCGACGCTGGCAGAGCTGCGGGAGCAGGCACCGGAGCTGGAGGCGGCCTCTTTCAAGGTTTTGGAGCTGTTGTTCCTGTCCCTGGGGTTTTCCCACGCCGAGGGCATTGTCTTTTATGACCAAGCGGGGGATCGGCGGCAAGGGAAAGCCGTCAATTGCCGGCTTTTAACAGAACAGATCAACCAGGCCCTGCGCCAAGTCATTCCTCCCCCTCTTGCCTGAGGCAGAACGTCAGTTCAAGATGGCTCCCTGGCGGCGGGCAAACCTACGCAACTTCTCATCCATTTGGGCTCCCCGCAGATCGGCTTTGGAGAAGTTGGTGAAGCGCTTGTCCTTTTCCTCAGACTGATGCAGCAGCGAGGCCCTGCTGCCTACAGACCAGAGCACGGAGCTGGCCACCGCCGCCGCGATCCCGGCTGCTCCCAAGGCGTAAGCCACGTTGCGCGTGGTGAGATGGACAAGCAAAAACCCCAGGCCCGCCGATCCCAGGAGTCCTCCCAGGCCTGCTAGGATCCCGCCCAGGGTCTTGGCCGAGCCCAGAAGCCGGCTCAAAAAGCGCAGCCAGCGGGGCTGAGGGGTGTTGAAGCGAACCCCCCGCAGATCGGCTCCCTGCAGGTTGGCTCCCGAGAAATCGGCCCCCCGCAGATCGGCGCGGCGCAAATCGTAGCCGGCCAAGTTCCGGTTAGCAAAGGACTTGCCCCGCAGATCCGCTCCAGCCAAAGACGGGATCCGCGGAGGGGTAGCCGGCTTCATGCGCCCGCTGCCGGCAATGCGGCTAGTCAGACCCACGTGGGTAGAGCCGGTAGGAATGGATCCTGGAGGCAGTAGGCCCCCCGCTTCGGGCTGAGGGAGTGGCTTAGGCGAAAACCCATCGGTTCGAGGTAGAGGAGGAGAGGTTAAAGGTCGCCTGGCCCAATGGTTTGAGATCAGCGAGGGGCTGGAAGGGGCAGCCAGGGGAGAGTTGGGCAAGAGGATTGGCTGGGGGGTGGAGCCGATTCCTTGTAGAGCCCGCAGCACCTCGGTAGCCGTGGCAAAGCGCTGGCTGATGGCCGGCTGCAGCATACGGCGCAAAATGGCGTCGAACTCAGGGCTGAGCTGCAGGCGATCCGACCAATCCCACTGGCCTGTGTTGTGGTTGTAGAACTTGGCCGGCGACTCCAGCGTCATCAAATTGAGGCAGGTAGCAGCCAGCGCGTAGAGATCGCTGGCGGGGCCTACCGCCTGGCCAGCCATCTGCTCCGGCGGAGAAAAGCCCAGGGAGCGGATGGCCGTTCCCTCCTCCGAGACATTGTGGCCCGGCCCGAGCTGCTTCACGGCCCCAAAGTCAATCAGCACCAGGCGGCCATCTTCCTTGCGGCGAATGAGGTTGGCCGGCTTGATATCGCGGTGGACAGTGTTGTGGCTGTGGACATAGCTGAGGATGAGCAGCACCTCCTGCATCACGTGCCGGGCTTGTTCTTCGGAAAAAGGCCCGTTACGCCGCACCTCCTGGGCAAGGGTGATTCCCTCGATAAACTCCTGCACCAAGTAAAACTTGCCGCCTTCCTGGAAGTGGGCATAGAGCGTGGGGATTTGCGAATGCTCCCCCAGGCGCTCCAACACCTCGGCTTCGCGGTTAAACAGCTCCTCCGCCAGCTTGGCCAGTTGGGGCGAATTTTCCACTGGGCGCAACTGCTTGATCACCCGCCAGGGCTTGGAGGGCATGTCCTCATCTCGAGCTAAGAAAGTAGCGCCAAATCCCCCCTGTCCCAAGCGCTTGAAGGCCCGGTAGCGATTGCGCAGCAGCAGCGGCTGTCCACAGGCAGCACAGGTGGAGGCATCCGGCGGATTTTCTGGCTGCGGACAGTTGGGGTTGAGGCAGTAGCAGCTCAACATTTAGCGCGCTACCGGCTAACGCCTAGAGAACCAAGAGAGGAAAGCTAGGTAGGCAAGCGCGTTTAGGCTAGACCCAAGAGAAATCTGGCGCATCTAGCTCAACTAGGCTGATTCTATGCGTTTGCCTACTTGCGGTCCATCGGCGAAATCGCTTAGATTTTGCTGCTTTCAACTGCCCCAGAGCTAGAAAACCTAGAATGGAGAATATTGATCAATGCAGTCACCCCTTGCCTTGGCCATGTCTTCGTCCTTCTCCGGAGCTGCCATCCGGCAGGCTTTTCTAGATTTCTATGCCCAGCGGGGCCATCAGGTGTTGCCCAGCGCCTCCTTGGTGCCGGAGGATCCGACGGTGCTGCTAACCATTGCCGGCATGCTGCCCTTCAAGCCCATCTTCCTAGGGCATCAGGATCCGCCCTACCCGCGGGTGACAACTGCCCAGAAATGCGTGCGCACCAACGACATCGAGAACGTGGGACGGACAGCCCGCCACCACACCTTTTTTGAGATGCTGGGCAACTTTAGCTTCGGCGACTACTTCAAAAAAGAGGCCATCACCTGGGCTTGGGAACTGGTGACAGAAGTGTTTGGCCTGCCGCCGGAGCGCCTGGTGGTGAGCGTCTTCCGGGAGGATGAGGAGTCGTTTGCCCTCTGGCGCGATGAGATAGGGATCCCGCCCCAACGCATCCAGCGCAGGGGGGAGGAAGACAACTTCTGGGCTGCCGGCCCCACTGGCCCCTGCGGCCCTTGCTCGGAGATCTACTACGACTTCAAGCCAGAGCTGGGGGATGAGCAGATCGACCTGGGGGATGACTCCCGCTTTCTCGAGATCTACAACCTGGTGTTCATGGAGCTCAACCGGGACAGCGAGGGCCACCTTACCCCCTTGGCCAAGCAAAACATTGACACGGGCCTAGGGCTGGAGCGTCTGGCTCGGGTGCTCCAGGGAGTCCCCAACAACTATGAGACGGATTTGCTCTTCCCCATTGTGCAGAAGGCGGCCGAGATCGCCCAGGTGGACTACTTCCAGGCCAGCCCCGAGCAGAAAGTCTCCCTTAGGATTATCGGGGATCACGCGCGGGCGGTGATGCACCTAATTGCCGATGGGGTGATCCCCTCCAACGTGGAGCGGGGCTATGTGCTGCGGCGGCTGATCCGGCGGATGGTGCGCCACGGGCGCCTCTTAGGGATTGGCGAGCCCTTTACCCTGCCGGTGGTGGAGACGGCCATCCAGTTGGCGGAGGCTGCCTATCCTGAGGTGCGGGAGCGGGAGGCGGTGATCAAAGCCGAGCTGCAGCGGGAAGAGGAGCAGTTCCTCAAGACTCTGGAGCGGGGGGAACGGCTGCTGTTTGATCTGTTTGCAGACGTTACAGCCAGTGGCGCGCCAAAGCAGATCTCTGGGGCCGACGCCTTCAAGCTCTTTGACACCTACGGCTTCCCGTTGGAGCTAACCCAAGAAATTGCCCAGGAGCACGGCTTCAGTGTGGATCTGCAGGGCTTTGAGCAGGAGATGGAAAGACAGCGGCAGCGGGCCCGCGCCGCCCACCAAACCCTTGACGTCATGGCCCAGGGATCCCTGGACGAGCTGGCCGAGTTTTTAATCGAGACGGAGTTTCTCGGCTACAGCCAGTCCTCTGCCCGCGGCGTGGTCGAAGCCCTGCTGGTGGAGGGGAAATCCGTGCCCCAAGTGGAGGCGGGGCAAGTGGTGCAGGTGGTTTTGGATCGCACACCTTTTTATGCCGAATCCGGGGGCCAGATTGGGGATCGCGGCTACCTGGCTGGGGACGGAGTATGGGTGCGGGTGGAGGACGTGCAGAAGCGAGGAGATCTGTTTGTCCACTTTGGCCAGGTGGAACGGGGGATCCTGCGGGTGGGGGATCCCGTGCAGGCCCAAATTGACCTGGCCTGTCGGCGGCGCGCCCAGGCCCACCACAGCGCCACTCACCTACTGCAGGCAGCCCTGAAGAAGGTGGTTGATCCCTCTATTAGCCAAGCCGGATCCCTGGTGGCTTTTGACCGGCTGCGTTTCGACTTTACCCTCTCGCGTCCCCTTACTCCCGAAGAGCTGCAGCAAGTTGAGGATCTGGTCAACACCTGGATTGCCGAGGCCCATCCAGCTCAGGTAGCCATCCTGCCCCTGGCAGAGGCCAAAGCCAGAGGGGCAATCGCCATGTTTGGGGAAAAATACGGCGCCGAGGTGCGGGTGGTCGACTTTCCGGGGGTGTCGATGGAGCTCTGTGGCGGCACCCACGTCAGCAACACCGCCGAGATTGGCCTATTTAAGATCATCTCTGAGACGGGCATAGCTGCCGGGATCCGCCGCATCGAGGCTGTAGCCGGGCCGGCGGTGCTGGAGTACTTGAACGAGCGCGACAGGGTGGTGCGGGAGCTGAGCGCCCAGTTCAAGGCCAAGCCCCAGGAGATCCCAGAGCGCGTTGCCGCTTTGCAGGCGGAGCTAAAGGCCGCCCAGAAGGCCCTTGAGGAGGCCCGCAGCCAGCTGGCCTTGCTCCAGGCAGAGCAGCTCTTGCCCCAGGCTGTAGCCGTGGGCCCTCTGCAGATCTTGGTGGCGGAACTGGGAGCCACTCCCCCGGAGGCGCTGAAAACCGCTGCCGAACACCTACTCCACAAGCTGGGGGAAGGGGCAGTGGTGTTGGGATCGGTGCCCGAAGCGGGCAAGGTGAGCTTTGTAGCGGCTTTTAGCCCGGCTGTCCAGAAACTTGGCCTGAAGGCGGGCTCCTTTATCGGCGAGATTGCCAAGCTCACCGGCGGCGGTGGCGGGGGGCGGCCCAACCTAGCTCAGGCTGGTGGCAAACAGCCGGAGAAACTGGCGCAAGCTCTCCAAGCGGCTCAAGAGCGGCTGCAGGCAGAGCTGTCTTCAAGCTTGGGCAGTTAGGAGCTGCCGCCCTGCCATAATGAAAGCCGGGAATTTTCCGCGCCAGCCATGTCCACTGCCATCGATCTCAGCCAAAAGCGCATCTTGCTGACCGGAGGGAGTGGCTTTTTGGGCAAACATGTCCTGCAACAGTTGTACCTCCTGGGCGTCAAGCCGGAGCAGGTGCGAATCCCACGCTCCCGCACCCAGGATCTACGCCGCTGGGAAGTTTGCCAAGAGGTGGTGCAGGGACAGGATATCGTCATCCACCTGGCGGCCCACGTGGGCGGCATCGGCCTCAACCAGGCCAAGCCAGCAGAACTCTTCTACGACAACCTGATCATGGGATCCCAGCTTATCCATGCTGCCTACCTGGCGGGCGTGGAGAAGTTTGTCTGCGTGGGCACCATCTGTGCCTACCCCAAGTTCACTCCTGTCCCCTTCAAAGAAGAGGATCTCTGGAACGGCTACCCGGAGGAGACCAACGCCCCCTACGGCATTGCCAAGAAAGCCCTGCTGGTGCAACTGCAGGCCTACCGGCAGCAGTACGGCTTCAACGGCATCTACCTCCTGCCGGTCAACCTCTACGGCCCCATGGACAACTTCGATCCCGAAACTTCCCACGTCATCCCCGCTTTAATCCGCAAGGTGCATGAAGCCCAGCAGCGGGGCCAGAACTACGTGGAGGTGTGGGGAGATGGCAGCCCCACGCGCGAGTTTTTCTACGCCGAAGACGCAGCTCGGGGGATCCTTCTAGCCACCCAGCTCTACAACAGCCCCGAGCCCCTGAATTTGGGCACCGGCGAAGAGATCTCCATTCGGGATCTGATTGCCCTCATCTGCGAGCTGATGGGGTTTCAGGGAGAGATTCGCTGGCGAACTGACAAGCCCAATGGCCAGCCCCGCCGCTGCTTAGATGTCTCCAAGGCCCGCGAGAAGATTGGTTTTGTGGCCAAGGTGGGGTTGCGGGAAGGGCTGCAGCGCACCATCGACTGGTACCGCCGTCACGCCTCCCAGGGAGCAACCTAGGCAATGGGCTGGCTCTCCAGCCGTCCATCCTCCATGTGCAGCACCCGGTCAGCAATGTCAAGGATGCGGTTGTCGTGGGTTACCAGCAGGATAGTGCAACCTTGCTCCCGCGCCAACTTCTCCATCAGGGTCACCACCTCGCGGCCCGACCTGCTATCGAGGGAGGCCGTCGGCTCATCCGCTAGCACCAACTTGGGGTGGCTGACGAGGGCGCGGGCAATCGCCACTCGCTGCTTTTGACCCCCTGAAAGCTGTTCCGGGTAGTAGTGGACGCGATCCCCAAGACCCACCGCTGCCAGCATTGTTTCTGCCCGCCGTTGGCTCTCCTGGGGAGACAGGCCGTTGTGCAGCTCTAGGGCCATGCGCACATTCTGGGCTGACGTCAGGGATCGCAGCAGGTTGTGAGCCTGGAAAATATAGCCAATTCTGCGGCGAACCTGGACGAGGGTGCTGGGCTTGGCTCCTCGCAGCTCCTGCCCCAACACCTGCAGGCTGCCCTCTTGCACCGAGCGCAAGGCTCCTAGGAGAGTGAGCAGCGTGGTCTTACCCGAGCCAGAGGGTCCAGTCAACAGCACAATCTCCCCCGGGTGCAGGACAAAGTTGATGTCAAAAAGGACTTGCCGGCGCAGGGATCCCTCACCGAAATAGTGATTTAGCCCTTCGACTTTGACCACGGGCTCAGCGGTATTTTGAGTGGAGGTAGGGGCAGTTTGATTGAGAAGGGAAGTCAGCATAGGAAGCTCAGAATCTCAAGTTACTAACTAAGGAAGCCACCATTCTGGATTCCTGCTTCAGCAGTTAGAAAATGTCGGCAGGATCAGCAGCCCGCAGCCGCCGCACAGCAATGGCTCCTGAGATAAAGCACATACTCACCGTTAGCCCCAGGACCAACATCGCTCGGTTAAAGGTCATGGCAATGGGCAATAGGGTAGCATTGGCCGTCAAATCGTAAAGCAAAACAGCCAAGGCAAAGGCGGGAATGTAGCCCAAAACAGCCAGCAAAAGGGCCTCCTGAAGCACCACCCCCAACAGGTAGGTGTCAGTGTAGCCCATGGCTTTGAGGGTGGCATACTCCGCTAGGTGATCAGATACATCGGTGTAGAGAATCTGATAGACAATCACAATGCCGACGATAAAGCCCATAGCCACCCCCAGGCCGAAAATAAAGCCGATGGCCGTGCCTTCCTCCCAATAGCTCCGCTCCATGTCAATGAACTCTGCCCGCGAGAGTACTCGCACGTCCTCGGGCAGCAGAGCCCGCATCTGATCCAGCAGCGGCTTGGGATCTACCCCTGGCTGGAGTTGCACCACGCCAATATCCACCAGGCCAGGCTCGCGCTGAGGAAAAATCCGCAGGAAATTGAGGTCACTGGTAAGGATGGTGCCGTCGGCGCCAAAGGTAGCCCCCATCTCAAACAACCCCCCTACCCGCACCCGGCGGTTGCCCACTTCGGTAACGACTTCTTGTCCAGCCTCAAACCATTGGGCAATTGGACCAAACTCGCTGCGGGAGCGGCGGTCAAAGAGCACTACGTCAGCTTTTTTAATCTCCTCCAGCTCGTCGGGGGTTAGCCCTGGCAAATCCACAAGGTCGGCAGAGGGATCCACCCCCACGACAAAAATGCTGCGAGTGCGACGGGTCTCAGGGTTTTTCCAGAGGGCAAAGCTCAAATACACAGGCGAGACAGCTCGCACTCCCTCAAAGCCCAACGCCTGATAGAGCCGCCGCTGCGAAAAGGTGTTCATGGCAATAAGGGCGTTGGACTGGGGACTGACCAGGAAGATCTCCCCTTTGAGGGCAACATGGAAGCGGATGGCACTCTCCAGCAAGCTGTCCTGGAAGCCCAGCTGCATGAACATGAGGATGCAGGCAAAGGTAATGCCTGCTAAAGCCACCAGCAGGCGGATCTTCTCCCGCATCAACTGCAGCCAGGCTAGGGGAATGCGGCGCCCAATAAAGCTGAACAGGCTGGACATCGCCCCCTCTACCCCTCAGCATCAATGGCCACGTTCACCTGCAGGTTGGTCAGGCCGGCCACGCGGGCACTGCTTTCTGGATCCAGGCGGATGTACACTTCCACCACCCGCGCATCTACGTCAGCAGCAGGGTCAGTGTTGAGCACGTCTTTCTTGCCAATTTGCAAGCCTACCCGCTCCACTCGGCCCTGTAGGGTTTCTGGCAGCACGCGGTTGCTGATGGTAGCTCGTTGTCCTGGTCGCACCCGCAGGATGTCGGTTTCGTAAACTTCGGCCACCACCATCATCTGGTCGGTGTTGCCCAGCTCGAGAATCCCTTGGTTAGCAGCGATCACTTCCCCCGGCCGAGTGTGGATTTTCAGCACCTGGCCAGCCCGGGGGGCACGGATGAGGGTGCGCTCCAAGCGGGCTTCCGCCAGTTCCAGGTTGCGGGCCAAAGACTGCAGCTGCACCTGCGCCTGGGCCCGTCTCAACGCCGCTTCAGCAGCTTGCACTTGGGCCTGGGCATTGCGCAGATCCCGCTCGCGGGCAAGGCGCAGTTGGTTGAGGGTGGCCTCGGCAGCTTGTAAGTCCTCCTGGCGCTGTCGCACCACCAGAGCCTTTTGATCGAGTTCCTGCTGCGAAATAGCTCCCTCCTGCCAGAGAGCCTGAAAGCGAGCCAGATTGGCCTCAGCATCGGCTAGCTCCGCCCGAATGCGCTCCACCACGGCTTCCTGGGAGCGGATCTGCAACTGTTGGGGCTCGTCCAGCCGGCTAAGGCGAGTGCGTGCTTCTTCAATTTGAGCCTGGCCAAAGCGGGTCTCAGCCTCTAGACGGGCACGGGCCTCTTGCAGTTGGGCGGCAGCGTACTCCCTCTCCGCTAGGCGCTCGCTGTAGCTTTCCAGACGGGCCAATACCTGCCCCGCCACCACCCGCTCCCCTTCGGCTACCAACAGCTCCCCCAGTCGTTCGCCAGGAGGGCCAGCAACACGGATAACGCTCCCCTCCGGCTCCAGACGGCCCAGAGCCCCGACCGAGGTAGCCAACGGCGTTGCCCCGCCTGCTGCCGGAGTTTCGGCTGGCGGCGGCGTTGCTCCTTGGGTAGCTCCTTGTTGGCTCAACCCTAAGGTAGCTAGCGCTGCCCAGCCAACCAGCCCAGCTCCTGGCAGTAACCACAGCAGTTGGGGTCTCATTTTGCCGTCAACTTCAAGCCTACAGCTACCCCTTTATTAAGAAGCTTAAAGCTTTGTGGAAAAGAGTGTCAAGTTCGAAATTGCACTTTAAGCAGCTCTTTTTCCTTAGGCTTTGCTTCCCTGCTGCAGAAGGCGAAAAACTGCTGATATGATCTGCCTTGCAGCAGCTTTGGTTTTAGGTGTGTGCGAGGAGTGAGGCAACGTTGCAATGGTGGAGACAGCGGGGGGAGAAGATCCCGGCATTTCGGTGCAGGCTCCGTCTTCATCTCTACTTGGGCAAAGCTTGGAGCTGTCGAACTCCTCCCTTTCGGCCTATCACTTTGTTGGAATTGGGGGGGTCGGCATGTCTGCTTTGGCCTATATTTTGGCGAAGAAAGGGTTTCGCGTTTCGGGGTCCGATATTGTTGCCAATAACCGCACTCGCCGCTTAGAGGCGTTGGGGGTGCGCGTTATTCAAGGTCACACGGCAGAGGGGTTGATTGGGAATCCCCAGGTGGTCTACTCCAGCGCCATTCGCCCCACCAACCCGGAATTAGCGGCGGCTCTAAACAAGGGACTAAAGGTTTGGCACCGAGCCGATTTACTAGCGGCTTTGTTTAACCATCGCCCCAGCATCGGCGTGGCGGGCACTCACGGCAAAACCACCACCAGCAGCATGATTGGCTACATGCTGCTTGCTGCGGGCTGGGATCCCACCCTCATCATAGGCGGGGAGATGGAGGCGTGGGACGGCAACGCTCGCCTAGGCCAGGGAGAATACCTGGTGGCGGAGGTGGATGAGTCAGACGGCTCGCTGGTGCGTCTCTATCCCAAAATTGGCGTGATCACCAATGTTGAGCTAGACCACCCAGATCACTATGCCAATCTGGAGCAGGTCATCCGGGCCTTTCAGCAGTATGGGCAGCAGAGCCAAACCCTAGTGGCCTGCCTGGATTGCCCCAACGTGGCCACCCACCTCAAGGTGGACGTGGGCTACAGCCTGGCCGGACATCCCCAAGCCCAGTACCAAGCGCGGCAGATTGTCTACAAGGGCAATTCCACTGCCGCCGAGATCTGGGAAAGGGGATCCCTGCTGGGTCAGCTACGGCTGCAAGTGCCGGGATCCCACAACCTCAGCAATGCTCTAGCAGCGGTTGCCGTTGGGCGACAGTTGGGCTTGGAGTTTCCGGTAATTGCCTCTGCCCTGGCCGAGTTTCGAGGGGTGCAGCGCCGCTTTGAGGCCAAAGGGGAGGTGGGCGGGGTTACCTTTATCGATGACTATGCTCACCATCCCAGCGAGATTCGCGCTACGCTGCAGGCAGCACGGCTACAACAGCGGCGCGTGGTGGCAGTATTTCAGCCCCATCGCCATAGCCGCTTGGCCGCCCTGTTTCAGGATTTTGCCTGCTGCTTTGAGAATGCAGATGTGGTGGTGATTGTGCCCACCTACGGGGCAGGAGAGCCAGCGTCGGAGCATTCTGACAGCTTGCGGCTGGCCGTGGCGGTGGCGGAACACCATCCCCAGGTGCGCTATGTGTCTTCTTTAGCGCAACTGCCGCAGGTGTTGACCTCCATTTTGCAAGCTGGGGATCTCGCCATCTTTCTGGGTGCAGGCGACCTCAATCAGCAGATAGCGGCTACGATGCGGGCATATGCAGCCCAGGTGGGGGAACAGCTCCAGACTCCTCCGGAGGGAGAATAGCCTGGGCAAAGAACCCACGCTTTCAACATGGCTGCTTCTGAGGTATCAACACTATGACGAACTATGACGACAGCTCCGCTGGTGCCTCAGCAGAACAGGTCCTGTGGGCCCGATGCCGCAGGCCATGCTGGTAACGAGGAGCTTCTTCCTGCTGGGCAAGAAGCGCTGCTGTCTGGACGGATTCGCCCAGGGATCCCCTTGGCCCCTCTGACCACTTTGCGGGTGGGGGGCAAGGCGGAGTGGTATTGTGAGCCCGGCAGCAACCCGGAGCTGCGGCAGTGTTTGGCTTGGGCGCGGGCAGAAGGGATCCCTGCCACTCTAGTGGGGGCAGGCAGCAATTTGCTCATCAGTGACGCTGGCTTGCCGGGGCTAGTGATCCACACCCGGCGTTTGCGCGGGCTGCAACTGCTGGAGGGGGGGAGGATCTGGGCCGCTGCCGGAGAACCTTTGGTCAACCTGGCGCGGGCGGCTGCCAAGCAAGGCTGGAGTGGACTGGAGTGGGCGATTGGGATCCCGGGCACGCTGGGGGGAGCAGTGGTGATGAATGCTGGCGCCCACGGGCATGCCATAGCGGACGTGGTGGTGGAGGTGCAGATTTTGGATGAAGAGCAAGAGCCCTGCCGCTTGAAACCCGCCGACCTGCAATTTGGCTACCGCCGCTCGCGGCTGCAGGACTTGCCCTGGACGGTTATAGGGGCAACATTGCAGTTGATCCCGGGCCAAGATCCAGCCCAGGTGCAGTGGGAAACCCAGCGCCACCTCAACCAGCGCCTAAGCTCTCAGCCCTATCATCTGCCCAGTTGTGGCAGCGTCTTTCGCAACCCCGAAACCTATCCCGCTGGCTGGTTAATTGAGCAAGTGGGTCTAAAGGGCTACCGAATCGGCGGAGCCCAAATCTCCGAGCGCCATGCCAACTTCATCGTCAATTGTGGCCAGGCCAGCGCCAATGACATCTACCGCCTAATTCGTCTGGCCCAGGAAAAAGTCTATCAACAATGGTCGATCCTGCTGGAGCCAGAAGTGCGCATTCTGGGATCTTTTATAGCTAATTCTTGATGATTTTTATGGCTCTGACTTAAGCTGCTCTTGTTTGGCTTTGCGGCGGCTCATGGGCTAGGGTATGGCTACTTTGTGTCGCTTCATTCCTCTAGAGCCTTCGTAACTGCGGTTACCCCAAAACCAGTAAAATACCACCCCGGAGCTTCTTCCCCATCGGCTCTGTCTTCAACGTTGCACTTCAGGCTTCTTCATGAAAACCCCGATACAATGCCTAGCCCTACACTTGGGAGAATGGCACGGCCTCTTTTTTGACTATCGACCTACTGCCCACGGTGGTTGGGAGCTAGTAGGCCAAAAGCGCAGCCTCATTACCTTTGAGGCTTTGGAGTTGGGCGCGATCCGCCAAACCAATGCCTACTACCCCCTGGAGGGATCCCCTAACCCAACAAGCCGCCAGAGCTGGGTTTACCGAGATTTCTCGCCCGGACTGCGCTTTTTCCCCGATGGCTCCTTTTCTAACGGGCGGCTGCAACTAGCGCCGTTTAGCGACTTTGCCGTTGAGCAAGGCTTTCTCTGGGGAGATCGCAAGGCGCGGGTGGTGCAACAGTGGGACGCCCAAGGTCGTCTGGTAGAGGTAACCGCGATCCTGGAGCGGCGCGGCCAAGCTTTGGATCCCGTTGCAGACTGTTCACCCCTGAGCAAAGAGCGACTGAGGGCCTGCCTCCAGGGGAGATGGCGGGGGATCGCCCAGAGCTTTGCGGTTGCCGAGGGCCGGTTTGCCCAAACCGAGGTGGACTGCTCGGGGGCAGAGTGGTTGAGCAACTGGGATCCCTTGCCGGGAGGGCTGTGGGTTGGCGGGCCGGATCCCTTGCCCATCCCTACCGCCCACCGGGATCGCAGCTTTTCGGTGAGCCTGAGCTGGTTTCCGCAGTCGGAAGACTGCCATTGTCTCTTGCGTTTGATCCGGGACTACGATGCCCGCGGTGCTTGGCAGCGGGTTACGCTGATCCGGGCGCAGAGGGATCCCGTTTGAGAAAGGCGCAAACCTGGGCAAACACGGTCTCCCGCTCGCAGTCCAAAGTGAGAACGTGGTCGGAGTGCTCCAGCCAATGCAGGCTCTTCTCGGCGGATCCCAGTTCCCGATACAGCCACACCGCTTGGTCGGGATCCACCACCGTATCTTGGCGCGGTTGCAGGATGAGGGTGGGCACTTGAATGCTGGCTACCTCCCCCTTGACCTGCTCGATGAGCTCGAGGGCGCTGCGCACCGCCGTCAGATTGAAGCTGCGGAAATAAGCCACTTTTTCTGCCAAAGCGCGGACATTGCCATCCCGGATCGGCAGGCGGAAGCGGGGGACATCGTCCAAAAGCCAGCCCAGGCTGTTGAGGTACTGCTCCAGGCGAAAGAGGTAGTACCAGCGGTGGCGAATGGCAAAAAACGGCGCCAGCAGCACCAATTTGTGGACAGGATGGGCAAAGGCCAGGTGCAACGCCAACAGGCAGCCGGTGGAAAACCCCACGAGCGAAAGGCGCGGGTACTCCTGGCGCAGAGCTAGGTAATGTTCCAAAGCCCGCCCATACCACTCCGTCCAGCGGGAAGGAGGCATGCGGGGTGCTGGGCGGTCATGGCCGGGGTAGTTAAACCCCTGCACCGTTAGGCCGGCTGCCAACAGCCGCTCCGCCAGCCACTGCAACTCGTAGACGCCACCCCCCAACCCGTGTAGCAGCAGGCAGGCGTGCTCCCGTGATCCCCGCCACAGAAAAGGCTCGTTGCTCAGCATTGAAAACCTCGCGTCAAGACAGGACAGGATCCCTTTCTAGCCCAGCGCAATATCGAGCAGCAGCATCAACACAAACCCACTGAGAACGCCAAAGGTGCCCTCCCGCTCCAACCCCTGCCGGTGCGACTCAGGGATGATCTCACCCGAGATAACAAACAGCATCGCGCCGGCAGCAAAAGCCATGCCCCAGGGCAGCAGCGGCTGAGCCAAGGCAACCACCGTCGCTCCCAAGATGCCACTGATGGGCTCCACCAAACCCGTCAGCAGAGCGATGGCAAAAGCAAACAGCCGCGAATACCCCTGGCCTGCCAGCGACAAGGCCACCACCAGCCCCTCCGGTATGTTATGCAGGCCAATCCCCAGCGCCAGCACCAACCCATCGCTGACTTGGCCAGTGGCAAATCCCACCCCCACCGCCAGACCCTCTGGGAAGTTGTGCAGGGCAATGGCAATGATGAAGAGCCAGATCCGCTTTAGATGGGCGCGGTTCACCCCCTCAGGCCCTTTGAAAAAGTGCTCGTGGGGAAAAAAGCGGTGGGCACTCTCCAGGAAGATTGCCCCTAGCAGCAGGCCCGCCGCCATCGCCACCGCCGCTCCAAACTGGGAATACCCCAGCGCCATGGCTGCCTCGGTGCCCGGCACCACCAGCGAAAACGAGGTGGCCGCCAGCATCACCCCACCCCCAAATCCCAGCAGGATCCCTTGCGCCCTTTCCGAGAGCGAGGGGAGAAACAGAGCGGGCAAGGCCCCTAACCCGGTTGCCAGCCCGGCGATCAAGCTGGCCAGGGATCCCATCGCGATTGGATGCACAGATCACTCTCCCTGAAGGCCCAATGCCTCTCAATTTTCCCCTTTTTCCGGCTAATTCCCATTCACCGCCTCTTTCTCCTCTGAAAATGACTCCCCAGTAGCGCTAGGCTCACCCCTACGGAAAACGCACTTCTAGTGTGTTCAATTGGCGATGACTAAAAGGAAAGCAGAGATGACAAGAAAAGCGATTACAAGGCATTTAACCCCACCTCCCCGACCCAACCAACACAACCGCCCTGCCGCTGACTGGCCTCTCTTTCTCCGATCCACTCCCTGCCGGCCTAATCGTTGCCAATCCTAATAACTTGAACAACGACTGTGGCGGGACGGTGGCAGCTCCCCCCGGGGCAAACTCCATCTTGCTGGTCAATGGCACCCTAGGAGCTAATGCTAGCTGCACCATCCGCTTGGATCTTCAAGTTACGGCCACCACAGCGGGATCCCTGACCAGCCCAGCGGTAGTCCTCAGCAGCAACCAGGCGCCCAATGCCACCGCAGCCGCCATTACCCTGACGGTAACGGTGCCGGCTCCCACCTTTACCATGGCCTTTGCTCCTAATCCCCGCACCCTATCCCTATCCCCTTCTGGCGTTGTTGCTACTGGAACTCTAACCTTCACCATCACCAACAACGCCGCTATACCCCTAACCGGCTTAAGCTTTAACCACACCTTGCCAGTGGCACCGCCTTTGACAATAGGGCCTGGTGCACCTCCTGCCTTGCCTGCTTCCTGCGGTGCCGGGGCTACCCTCACAGCTACTGTAGGTGGTAACACTATTCGATTCACCGGAGGATCAGTGGATGTAGGGCAAACTTGCACAGTGACTATCCCTGTCCAAACGGGAACTCTGACGGCAACTGGCGACTACAACTACCCCAACTCCCCAGTTACCCTAAACAGCACGCAGGCTGCCCCCGTTCAGACTGGGCCTGTTACTTGGAGAGTGGTGGTGAACTAGTCCTCACAAAAGTAGCTCGGCAATTTGAATGGCGTTGAGAGCTGCTCCTTTGCGGAGCTGATCCCCGCACAGCCACAGCTCCAGGGCCTTGGGCTCGGAGATGTCCTGGCGGATGCGGCCCACCGCCACTTCATCCTTGCCGGCCACGTCGATGGGCATGGGAAAGCGGTTCTGCTGCCAATCTTCAATGAGCACCACCCCAGGGGCCTGGGCCAGGATTTGCCGGGCTTTTTCCACAGGGAAGGGCTGTTCAAACTCCAGGTTGAGGGCCTCGGCGTGGGTACGCAGCACCGGCACCCGCACACAGGTAGCTGTCAGCCGCAGGTTGGGGGATCCCATAATCTTGCGCGACTCGTTGACCATCTTCATTTCTTCCTGGCAGTAGCCGTTCTCCTGCAGGGGGCTGTTGTGGAGGAAGAGGTTGAAGGCGATGGGGTAGGGGAACACCTGGGGCTGCAACGGCTGCCCCTGGAGGTAGGCGCGGGTTTGCTCCTCTAGCTCCACCATGGCGCGGGCCCCGGCCCCACTGGCCGATTGATAGGTAGCAGCCACCACTCGGCGAAGCGGGATGTGGCGATGCAGGGGGTAGATGGCCACGCACATCAGGATGGTGGTGCAGTTGGGGTTGGCAATGATCCCCCGGTGGCAAAAGGCTTCCTGGGGGTTGACCTCGGGCACCACCAGCGGGACATCGGGATCCAGACGAAAGGCGCTGGAGTTGTCGATCAGCACCGCTCCTGCCTTGACGATGGTTTTGGCCCAGGTTTTGGAGACACTAGCACCGGCAGAGGCCAACACCAGGTCCAGACCCCGAAAGGCCGCTTCTGAAACCGGCTCCACTGGGATCCGTTCCCCCTTGAAGGTCAAATAGGTGCCCGCTGAACGGGGCGAGGCCAACAGCTTCAACTCTGCCACCGGAAAGTGGCGCTCTTCCAGCAGTTTCAGCAGCTCCGCTCCTACTGCTCCTGTGGCCCCCAAGATGGCCACCCGTTGTTGCCGTCCCATGCTTTCTTGTCCTCAGGTTTTCCTCATTCTATGGCTCTCCTCTAGTCCTTGATTCCCTGGACAATCAGCCACTTTGTGGCATAACCAACCTCCTGCCTTGACGGAGATG
>NZ_JANSHU010000019.1:0-44232 GCF_047461755.1 Synechococcus sp. R65.1
CTCTTGAACGCTTTGACCGGACGGTTTTTCTGTCGGGCAACTTTACGGGCACCGGCCAGCCGTCTGCAGACCTGCTGAGCCAAGTTACTGGACAAGCCAACCGAGCGCGAATCTGGTAATAGCAAAGGGATTGGAGTTTGACTGCGTTGACTACTTTTTCTGGTGTGTTTTGGTTGACCCAGTTCAACGCCTGCACAAAGGCATCCATTGTCGCATCCAACTTTGCGGCTTGCGACTGAGACACCTTGAGCTTGCAGGAGACGGTCAGGACTTGGGTCATGGTTCTATCATAACTTCCGCATTCCTCCCGACACTGACCCTACGGGTACAGTGCGGGGCTCCTGCGATTTCTAGCTGACGCCATCATGAGCTTCCCACTCCAGACTGGGCAACTTGAGCATGGATCTGTCGGGCCAACTCCAGGGTGAAGTAGCGGTGGGATCCCACCGTTCCCGCCAACACCCGAAACGGATCCTCAGGCTCCCCCAGGTGATCCAACACCAAAGCTGCCCCGGAAAAATCCTGATCCCGGGTATAGTCGTTTACCGTCACCACAGTGGGGACCCCCGCTTGTTGGGCAGAGCGCAGCCCATTCTCCGAGTCTTCAAAGGCCAGGCAGGCCTGGGGGGGCAGCCCCATCTGTTCCAGGGTGTAGAAGTAGATGTCGGGGGCGGGCTTTTTGGCGGGGACAATATCGCCGGCAGCGATCACTTCAAACCAGCTTAGGCTCTCCGGCAGTGTGTGCTCCAAAAGGGCTGTTACATTTTCCGGCGTGGTGGTGGTGGCGATGGCCAGACGGATCCCAGCGGCCCTGGCTTCCTGCAAGAGGCGCTTGACTCCAGGGCGCAAAGGGATCCCTCCTTGGGCCAATAGAGCCGTGTAGTGGCGAGTTTTAGCCTGGTGCAGCCGAGCTATCAGGGCCGTCAGGTCTTCCCCAGCAGGCAGTGGCGGCTGGCAGGTCTCGATGAAGTGGCGAATGCGCTCTTTGCCGCCTGTGATAGCCAGGAGCTGGCCGTAGAGCTCCACCGACCAGTGCCAGTCCAACCCTGCCTCAGCAAAGGCCGCGTTAAAGGCCACGCGGTGCCCATCCCGCTCTGTATCTGCCAGCGTGCCGTCCACATCGAAAATCAAAGCTTGCAGCTCCATCCGGCCAGCCTCTGGCCAACGGGACAAGCCACCCTATGCTAGATCCTCTCAGCCGGTTCCTAGGAAGGCCAACAAGATGAGAAAATGAGGCACCGGTTATCCAATCTCGCCATGAGCTTCGATTTTGACTTGATCATCATCGGTGCTGGCGTTGGCGGCCACGGCGCGGCGTTGCATGCCGTCGAGTCCGGCCTAAAAACCGCCATCGTCGAGTGCGCCGAAATGGGCGGCACCTGCATCAACCGCGGCTGCATCCCCTCCAAGGCGCTGCTGGCCGCCTCCGGACGCCTGCGGGAACTGCAACACAGCTCTGAGCTGGGCATCCAAGTGGGATCCCTTCAGGTGAACCGAGAGGCTATTGCCAATCATGCTGCCCAAGTGGTGGAGAAAATCCGCGCCGACATGACCCGCTCGCTGGAAAAGCTGGGGGTAACGATCCTGCGGGGACGAGGCAGGCTGGCAGGGCTGCAAACGGTCGAAGTGCAGGGGGAAGGAGGATCCCAGGCCTACACAGCGCGGGACATTATCTTGGCTACGGGTTCTCGACCCCTCGTGCCGCCGGGGATCGAGGTGGATGGCCGGACGGTGTTTACCAGCGACGAGGCGGTGCGGCTGGAGTGGATCCCGGAGCGGCTGGCCATCATCGGCAGCGGCTACATTGGACAGGAGTTTGCCGACGTCTACACGGCGCTGGGATCCCAGGTCATCCTCATCGAGGCCCTGGAGACCCTGATGCCGGCCTTTGACCCCGACATTGCCCGCCTGGCCCAGCGGGTGCTGATCAAACCCAGGCAAATCCAGACCTACGTAGGGGTTCTGGCCAAGCAGGTGATCCCTGGCCAGCCAGTAACGATTCACCTCTCCAACGGCGAGACGCTGCAGGTGGATGGTTGTCTGGTGGCCGCCGGGCGGATCCCGGTCTCAGAGGAACTGGGCCTGGCAGAGCTAGGGGTGGAGTTAGACAAGCGCGGCTTTGTGCCGGTGGATAGCCGCATGGCCACGGAGTTGCCCCACCTGTGGGCCATTGGCGACGTGACGGGCAAGATGATGTTGGCCCACGCGGCAGCAGCCCAGGGGAGGGTGGCGGTGGAAAACATCTGTGGCCGCCCTGCTTACATGGATTACCTGAGCATCCCGGCAGCAGTGTTCACCCACCCCGAGATGGGCTTTGTGGGGCTAACCGAGCCCCAAGCCAAAGCCGAGGGCTATAGCGTGGGCACGGTGCGCACCTACTTTGGCGGCAACTCCAAGGCCATTGCCTCTGGCGAGACTGAGGGCATGGTGAAGCTGGTCTTCGACAAGGAGACGGGGCTTTTGCTGGGATCCCACATCTTTGGTCCCCACGCAGCGGATCTCATCCACGAGGCGGCCCAAGCCATTGCCCGCCGCGCCACGGTGCAAGAACTGGCTCGCCTGGTGCATGTTCACCCCACCCTAGCAGAGACGCTGGAAGAAGCTTACCGGCGAGCTGCCCACAGCTTGGCAGTGGCCTAGCCAGCAGGTTTCCCCTCCAGCCCTTGAGAAAGCCATACGATTGGGAGGGAAGTACGCAGGAGGAAGTCCTCTTGGTTACCGAAGCCGAGATTACACGGGCAGTGCAAGCCCAGTACGAAACCTTCCCCTATCCCCCTGTTCCCTACGACCAGCCCTTTGAGGGCTTTTCCAGCCTGGGCAGCTATACCTTGGCCCAATACGCCCGCACCCGCACCTTGCAAGAGCCCACTGGGGCCAGGTTTTTGGTGGCCGGCTGCGGCACTGGTTGGGAGATGCACGTCATCGCCGCCAGCAACCCCGGATATGGCGCCGTGGTAGGGATCGACCTCAGCCGCCCAGCTCTGGAAATTGCCCAGAAGCGGATCAAGTACCACGGCCTGCGCAACTGCTCGGTGCATTATGGGGATCTCATGGATCCCTCCACCTGGCCGGAGGGAAGCTTTGACATGATCAGCTCCTATGGGGTAATCCACCACACCGCCGATCCCGTCAAGGCCCTAAAGAACTTGGCCTCGCGCCTGGCTCCCGACGGGGTAATGGCCCTGATGCTCTACAACCGCTCAGGCCGTTGGCATGTCTACCGCATTCGCCGTGCTTTGGAGCTGCTGGGGATTACTCCACCGGCCACCCGGGAAAAGATCGAATTTGTGCGGCAACTGCTGAAGGCAGCTCATCCCAACTCCCTTTTGGCCAAGCACGCCAAGGCCCATGAGGAATACTACCTAGCAGACGAGAACATCGTCGACAACTTCTTCCACGCCAACGACATTCCTTTTGACATCGGCGAAATCCCCGACCTTCTGGCCCAGGCGGGCTTGGAGTTTATCGATGTAGCCCCCTACTTGGACTACTGGAACGCCAAGCCTTTAATTGCTGCTACTCACACCGAGTTCCATCGCCGCTACGAGGCCCTTTCTCGCCTCGACCAGCTACGAGTTATCGAGTATCTGGAGCCTCTTTACCACACGCAGAATCTCTTTTGGTGCTGCCATCAGGGCAAAAAGGTGGCCAGTTGGGATCCTTTTACCCCTGAGTTTTTCCAAAGCTCCCGTTGGCAGCTCAACCCCCTCTTTGTCCAGCACGGCAAAGTGCGCTACTGGGATCAAACCATCCCCTTTTCGGATCTGCTGGGCAAGGTGGATCCGACCCAGATCGCGGCTCAAAAAATGGACATCTTCTGGTCCATTGCTCGCATTCCCGGCAAGATGATCGCCTCCAGCCGCTACCAGGTGGTGGAGCTGTTGTTGCCCCTGGCCAAGCAAGCTCGTTCTGGCGCCGAGATCTTGGCCGACCACGCCGAAAGAGCCGAGCACGTCCTTCGCCTGTTCCGGGAGTGGGAGGCGGATCGGCTAGTGCTGCGAGTTGCTCCCTAACTAACTCCCCCCTACCCAAGGAGCTACGAGGCGGGCTGGCGGCCACCCACAATGGCGCGGCAGCGAATGTAGGGCCCGCCGGCATCCACCTTGGCTGGCTGGCCCTTGCCACAGTGGCCGGATCCGAGATCCCAAAGGAAATCTCGCGACACAGCATCCACCGACTGCAACACCTCAAAGGCATTGCCGGTGATGGTGACTCCCCGCAATAGCTCCGCCAGCTTGCCATTGCGAATGCGGTAGGCCCGCTCCACGCCAAACATGAACTCGCCCGTGGAGTCCGCTTGCCCGTTTCTGGCCCCATCCAGGAAGTAGCCGTCGGGGGTGCTAGCAAGGATCTCTTCTAGCGTCTGGGATCCCGGCTCGATGTAGGTGTTGCGCATGCGGATGAGCGGCTCGTCGGCGTACTCCCAGGCGCGGGCATTGCCGGTGGGCTCGACGCCGAAGTGGGCGGCAGTCTCCCGGTTGTGCAGGTAGCTCACTAGGATGCCATTCTGGATGATGGTAGTGGTTTGGGTAGGAACACCTTCATCGTCCACGGGCAGCGTTCCCCCTGCCCCCGGCATAAATTCAGAACGGCCAGAGTCCTTGAGAGTAACCAGTTCGCTGGCCACCCGCTGCCCTAGCTTGCCAGCCGCCACCGAGCCCGCGAGGACGAAATCGGCCTCGACCGTGTGGCCAATGGCTTCATGCACCAGCAGTCCCACGATGGAAGGAGAGAGGATGACGGTGGCCCATCCCCCCTCGGCATAGCCTGCAGAGAGGAGATCCACTGCCGTGGCAGCCGCCTTCTCCGCCATCTGTAAGGGATCCGTCCGAAAAAGGCAATCCCACCCCCCCGTCACGCCAATGGACTCCGTGCCGCTGCTGAGTTGGCCATCGGCCTCAGCCACCGCCTGCACCCGCAATTCGGGGCGCACCAGCCGGAAGGCTACATCCGCCCCATCGGTGGTGACGATGGCTTTCTCCTCGTAGATCTCGTTGTAGGTGCAACTGGCGGAGGTGATGCGAGTGGAGGACTTGCGCGCCTGGGCTTCTGTTTCCAAAGCCAATTGAATCTTCGCCTCGAGTGGCTTGTTGACCACTTCCTCCACTCCGGGCTCGCAGAACTCCCCCTGGGCTAGTTGGACGCGGGGCAAAGCCTTCAGCTTCTGCTTGCGGCAGTTGGCGCTGGCGCGGGCCGCTTGCTGGGCCTCGGCAATGGCCTTGCGAATGGCTGCGGGTGAGAGATCCCCGGTGGCGGCAAAGCCCCAGGTGCCGTCTTCTAGCACCCGTACCCCCACCCCCGAGCGCCGCCGAACTGCCGTGCGCTCAATGCGGCCCTTTTCCGCCGTAACGCTGCGAAAGACTTTGCTGTGGTAGCGCAGCTCCACAAAGCCGGAGTAATCCCGGAGGATGTCGCGCAGGAGATCTCGCATGGCAATGAGCAGGGAAGGCCGTACTCAATCCAGCATAGCTTTGTTTTCGGCGGAGTCCTCCGGCTGCCACTTCAGCACCAAGGTAGAAAGGGGGGGCAGGCAGAGATCAAGAGAGTAGGGCAGGTTGTGGTAGGGCCAGTCATCCGTCCACTTGCCTCCTAGGTTGCCAACGCCGCTGCCCCAGAACTCCACCGCGTCGCTGTTGAGGAGCTCCCGGTAAAACCCCCGCTCCGGCACCCCAATGCGGTAGTTTGGCCAGACCACGGGGGTGAAGTTGCAGACCACCACCAGCCACTCCTTGGGATCCTCCCCATAGCGGATGAAAGAGATAATGCCCCGATGGTCGCTGCAGTCAATCCAGCGGAACCCTTCTGGCTTGGTGTCTTGGGTGTAGAGAGCCGGTTGCGAGCGCAGCAGCTGGTTGAGGGTGGCTACGTAGTGGCGCAGTTTAGCGTGGGGCTCATACTGCAGCAGCTCCCAGTCTAGATCTGCCCAAACATTCCACTCGTTCCACTGGCCAAACTCCATGCTCATGAACAGGGTTTTCTTGCCAGGGTGAGTGAACATGTAGCCGTAGAGAGCCCGCAAGCTGGCGAACTTGTGCCACAGATCTCCTGGCATTTTGCCCAGCATGTGGCTTTTGCCGTGTACCACCTCATCGTGGGAAAAAGCCAGCATGTAATTTTCGCTGAAGGCATACATGAGGCTGAAAGTCACGAGGTTGTGGTGGAACTGGCGAAACCAGGGATCCATGCGGAAATAATCCAGCATGTCGTGCATCCAGCCCATGTTCCACTTCAGGTTAAAGCCCAGACCGCCCACGTGAGTTGGCCAGGTCACCATTGGCCAGGCAGTCGATTCCTCAGCAATGGAAAGAACACCAGGGTAGTACTTGAAAATAAGGGTATTGAGCTGACGGAAAAAGTCGATGGCCTCTAGGTGTTCCCGACCGCCGTAGCAATTGGGGATCCATTCCTTGCGGTCGTAATCCAGATAGAGCATCGAGGCCACTGCATCCACCCGAATGCCGTCAACGTGGTATTTGTCAAACCAAAAGAGGGCGTTGGCCACCAGATAGTTGCGCACCTCGTTGCGGCCGTAATTGAAAACTAAGGTGCCCCAGCCTTTGTGTTCGCCCTTGCGGGGGTCAGCATATTCGTAGAGGTGGGTACCGTCAAAAAAGGCCAGCCCATGCCCGTCTTTGGGAAAATGCCCTGGCACCCAATCGATAATGACACCAATTCCCTCCTGGTGGGCGCGATCGACAAAGTACATGAAGTCCTGCGGGGAGCCGTAGCGGGAGGTTACGGCGTAGTAGCCGATAACCTGGTAGCCCCAGGAGCCGTCGAAGGGGTGCTCGGCCACGGGCAAGAGCTCGATGTGGGTAAAGCCCATCTCCTTGACGTAGGGGATGAGTTTGTCCGCCAGCTCCCGGTAGGTGAGAAAGCGGGTGTTGGGCTTGCGCTCCACCGGCACCAGGTGGCCATCGGCGGGCGGGTCTTCGGTGGAGGCGTGCATCCAGGATCCCAGGTGGACCTCGTACACCGAAATGGGGGAGCGCAGCGGGTCGGTGGCAGCCCGTTTTTCCATCCACTCCTGGTCGTGCCAGGTGTAGGTGTTGAGGTCAACCACAATGGAGCCGGTTTTGGGGCGCACCTCCTGTTGGAAGCCGTAGGGATCCGACTTTTCGTAGATGTCCCCCCAGGGGGCCTTCACCTCGTACTTGTAGATGGTTCCTGGCCCAAGGCCGGGGATAAACAGGACCCAGATGCCGCTTTCGTCTAGGCGCTTCATCTGGTGCTGGCGCCCATCCCAGTGGTTGAAGTCGCCAATAACACTGACGTTGCGGGCATTGGGAGCCCAGACGGCAAAGTGCACTCCCTGAACCCCCTCCACGCTTATGGGGTGAGCGCCCAACTTCTCGTAGATGCGGTGGTGGTTGCCCTCGTTGAAGAGGTAGCGATCCAGCTCGCCGATGTGGTTGACCTTCTCCGGCGGAAAGCGATAGGGATCCTCCCATTCTTCCAGGTGTTGGCCCTCCGGATCCCAAACCCGCTGCGCTCGCAAAAAGTAGTCTGGCAGGGGGGTTCCTGGCTCGAAGCGCAGCTCAAACAGGGTTTCTGGATGCAGCGGCTGCATGGGGTGGGCCTGCCCAGTGGCACGTTCCACCAGCCAAACCTGCCGCGCGTTAGGCACCAAGGCACGCACCAGCCAGAAGGACACCTCCCCCTGCTCTATCTGCTGCGGCCCCAAAACAGCATAGGGATCCTGCCATTGGTTGGTAACAAACTGAACCACTTGCTCGGCAGACAGGAGAAAGCCCATGGCAACCCCCAGCAGACCCTTGATCTCAGTCTAACGACGGCTGGCTACCGCTCTAGCTCGAGCGTCCCCGCTAGGAGTTCTCCAGCTTGCCTTGACATTATCCTCCTCGAGAACCAGCTCCCAAGAAAGCAGGAGCCAAGCGCTTTCTCCTGGAAGGGAGAACTTGCTAGAGTGAGACGGGCAATCCCTTTCCAAGCTGGGTTGGTCAGCCTGTTCTGTTTTTCAGGTTCTGAGGATTTATGGCTATCCTGCTGTTGAGCAAACCTATCCTGGCTGTTAGCATCTTTGGCATGGGCCTGCCAGAGCTGGCGGTGATTGGGCTGATCGCAGTGGTGGTGTTTGGCCCCAAGAAGCTGCCAGAGTTGGGCAGCGCCCTTGGCAAAGCCTTGCGCAGCTTTAAGGAAGAGATGAATAACCCCAGCCGTGAGGAGGAGTCTCCTACTAGCGCTGAGAAGCCAAAGGCAGAGAAGGTGCCTGAAAAGGATGCCGCCTAGGTATGACCTATTCGCATCGATGACTGTCTTTGTAGCTGGCTGATCCCCCCTTGGACGTCGAAGTCCCTGCCTGCCCCACCTGAACTCTAGGGATCCTGCCTCTTCCCCTCCATTGGCGGCGGGGATCCAGGTGTCCCACACGCCTCTAGGAGTGATACCCTGAGGAAAAGTGTAGGATTACAACCGGAGCAACTGCCATGCTCAAGTGCACCACCCGCCACGTTCACATCTTTGCTGGCGAGGTGACGGCGGACAACCGCTTGGTGCCCCGCGACGATGTGCTGACCCTCGATGTGGATCCCGATAACGAGCTAGTCTGGAACGACGCTGCTCTGCAGAAGGTCTATGCCCGCTTCGAGGAATTGGTGGAGGAGTACCGAGGCCGGGATCTGACGGAGTACAACCTGCGGCGCATCGGGTCTGAGCTGGAGCACTTCATCCGCTCCCTGCTTCGTCAAGGGGAGATTGCCTACAACCTGCAAGGGCGCACCCTCAACTACAGCCTAGGCTTTCCCCAGATCCCTGCGGAAAAAGTTGTGGATCAGTACATTCCCAAAAGCTAGCTTCTTTCCCCTTCCCCATTAGCTGTTATCGGAGTCCAGCCCATGTCTGGAGAACCTACTCCCGCCCAGGAAACTGCCGCCGAAGTCGCCAAGCCTGCTGAGGAAGCAACCCGCCCTCCCAAAGCTGCTGCGAAAAAACCCGCCAAAGAAGTCAAAGAAGAAAAACCCTTCGAGCAACTGATTACAGAAGAGGTGATCCCGGCGGCCATTGCCGCTTTTCAAAAACGCGGCGTCCACGATTTGCAGTTGCGCCTGGAAGGCAAGACGCTGATTGGCTCCTTTGCCGGCGGCCAGAAGCAGTTTAGCGTCCTCTTTGCCGAGGGATCCCTAAACGGCCGTAAGTTCTTCCGCTGCACTACTGCAGGATCCCCGGCCAGCACTCTCGAGTCTTTTATGATCGACGAGCGCCGCGTCGATGTGCCCCTGTTGGTGTTCTACTTGGTGCAGCGCCTCTACGCCCAGCAGTGGTATTGAGGGAGCCCCTGGCCAACCCTGGAAGTAGCTCTCCGTGGATCCCGCCAGCGGGATCCTTTTTTAGCCTTGCGGGAGATCTGCTCACAAGGGGGGAGGGATTATTTTGTGAAGAAAGGTAAGGCGATGCTGCAGGGGATTGCGAAATGTACATCGTGCAGATTGCGTCGGAATGTGCCCCAGTCATCAAGGCAGGTGGGCTGGGGGATGTGGTGTACGGCCTCAGCCGGGAGCTAGAAGTGCGGGGGCACTGCGTCGAGCTGATTCTGCCCAAATACGACGTCATGCGCTACGACCAAATCTGGGGCCTGCACGACGCCTACCGCGACCTCTGGGTGCCCTGGTATGGCGGGGCTATTCACTGCTCGGTGTACTGCGGCTGGGTGCATGGCCGCCTTTGCTTTTTCATTGAGCCCCACTCCAGCGATAACTTTTTTAACCGCGGCTGTTATTACGGCTGCCCAGATGACAACATGCGCTTTGCCTTTTTCAGCAAGGCTGCCCTGGAGTTTCTCCTCAAAAGCAACAAGCGCCCCGACATCATCCATTGTCACGACTGGCAGACAGGCCTGGTGCCGGTGCTGCTGTTTGAGATTTACAAGTACCACGGCATGGAAAACCAGCGGGTGTGCTACACCATTCACAACTTTAAGCATCAGGGCTTTGGGGGGCCGGAAATTCTGTGGGCCACGGGACTCAATCGCGAGCCCTATTACTTCCACTACGACCGCCTGCGCGATAACTTCAACCCTTTTGTCCTCAACTTTATGAAAGGGGGGATTGTCTTTTCCAACTTTGTAACAACAGTCTCACCCACCCACGCCCTGGAAGCACGATTTGGCGACTACGGCTATGGGCTGGGACACACGCTCTACTTGCACCAGCACAAGTTTCGCGGCATTTTAAACGGCGTTGACTACGACATTTGGAACCCCGAGATTGACCGTTTTATCCCTTTTCAATACACCGCACAGACTTTAGAAAACAAGGCCAAAAACAAGAAAGCCCTGCGGGAGCGGCTATGGCTACGCGATGTTGACAAGCCTATTGTGGCCTATATCGGGCGGCTAGATGAGCAAAAGGGCGTACATCTGGTGCATCATGCCATCTATCGCTCCTTGTTTAAAAATGCTCAGTTTGTCCTGCTGGGATCCGCCACCGAGCCAGGAATTGGCGCCTGGTTTGCCCATGAGAAACGCTATCTCAACGACAACCCCGATGTTCACATCGAGTTAGCTTTCAACGAAGAGCTCTCCCACCTTATCTATGCAGGGGCAGATATCCTCGTGGTGCCCAGCCACTACGAACCCTGCGGACTGACGCAGATGATTGGCTTAAAGTACGGCACAGTGCCCGTGGTGAGAGGGGTGGGCGGCCTGGCGGATACGGTTTTCGACCGCGACTACGACACTCGCAAATTGCCGGAGCAACGCAATGGCTACGTGTTCTACCACACAGATCATGCGGCTCTGGAGTCGGCGCTGGATCGGGCCATTGACCTGTGGTACACCGCTCCCGACCAGTTTCGCCAGCTGCAAATCCAGGGCATGAGCTATGACTACTCCTGGAACTACCCCGGCAAAGAATACCTAGAGATCTACGAGTTCATTCGTCACCGCTGATCCAGCCAGCGATCCCCAGCGATCCCCGCCCTTGACCGCAAGGGGGAAATGCTGGACGATAGGTAGCGATCCCGCTCTTTTTTATTGCCCAGGAAGGCGAGCTTACTCCGCTATCTTCTACCTATGAGTTTGGGTTATCTTGCCCTGGTACTCCACGCGCACCTGCCCTTTGTGCGCCACCCCGAGCAGGACTTTGTGCTGGAAGAGGAATGGCTCTACGAAGCCATTACCGAGACCTATGTCCCGCTGCTGCACATGTTTGAGGGGCTCCGGAGAGATGGCATTGACTTTCGCCTCACCATGTCCCTGACGCCACCTCTGGTGTCGATGCTGCGGGATCCCTTGCTGCAGGAGCGCTACGACCACTACCTCAGCAAGTTGGAAGAGCTAGCCCAACTGGAGTACGACAAGAATGCCCACAACGGCCACATTCGCTACCTGGCGGAGCACTACATCAAGCAATTTGCCATGGTGCGGGATCTCTGGGAGCGGTACGACCGGGATCTGGTGCAGGCCTTCAAGCAGTTTCAGGACAGCGGCAACCTGGAGATCATCACCTGTGCCGCTACCCATGCCTACCTGCCCCTGATGCAGATGTATCCCCAGGCAGTCTGGGCGCAGTTGATAGTGGCCTGCGAGCACTACAACGAGCACTTTGGCCAATGGCCACGGGGGGTCTGGCTACCCGAATGCGCCTACTACCAGGGGTTGGAGCGGATGGTGGCCGATGCTGGGCTGCGCTACATGATTACCGACGCCCACGGCCTGCTATATGCCAAGCCACGGCCCCGCTACGGCATGTACGCCCCCATCTTTACTGAGACCGGCGTTGCCGTCTTCGGTCGCGACCACGAGTCTTCCCAGCAGGTGTGGTCGGCGGAGGTGGGCTACCCTGGGGATCCCGTCTATCGCGAGTTCTACAAAGACCTGGGGTACGAGGCCGACTACGAGTACATCAAGCCCTACATCATGCCCAATGGCCAGCGGAAGAACACCGGCATCAAGTACCACCGCATCACCGGGCGCAACCTGGATCTGGGGCAAAAGGAACTCTACGATCCCTACTGGGCGCGAGAGAAAGCAGCCGAACATGCCGGCAACTTCATGTTCAACCGCCAACGGCAAATCGAGTACTTGTCCAGCGTCATGGGGCGTCCGCCGTTGGTGGTGGCTCCTTACGATGCCGAGCTCTTCGGTCACTGGTGGTATGAGGGACCTTGGTTTTTGGATTTCCTCATCCGCAAGAGCTACTTCGACCAAAATACCTATCGCATGACCCACCTGGCGGAGTACCTGCGGGAGAACCCTACCCACCAGGTGTGCAAACCTGCTCAGTCTAGCTGGGGGGCGCGCGGCTTCCACGAGTACTGGCTCAACCCCACCAATGCCTGGATCTATCCCCACCTCCACAAGGCTACCGAGCGCATGATTGAGCTGAGCCGCCGTGAGCCCGCCGATGACCTAGAGTGGCGAGCCCTAAACCAGGCGGCGCGGGAGCTGATGCTAGCTCAATCCTCGGACTGGGCTTTTATCATGCGCACGGGGACGATGGTTCCCTACGCGGTACGGCGCACCAAGTCTCACCTACTGCGCTTCAACCACCTCTACGAGAAGATTCAAGCGGGTCAGTTTCGGCGGGAAAAAGTTACGCCCGAAGATGAGCAGTGGCTGGCCAAGGTGGAATATATGGACAACATCTTCCCCAATATCAACTACCGGGTTTACCGGCCGCTCTAGAGTGCCCAGAAGGGCTGGAGTTCCAAAGCCGGGGATCTCTGCAGGGATCCCTGGCTCTAGAGCTTGGCGCCGCACTCGGGGCAGAACTTGTGCGAGCTGGGGTTCTTGGCGCCGCAGTTGGGGCAATAGATCAACTCGGCGGCCCGCTCCAGTTGCCGCTTTTCCGGCAGGCCAATCATCTGGTAGTTGGCCTTGCCAGCAGGCACCATTGGGTAGCAGTTCTCATCCCGCTTGACCACAAAATCAGCCACTACTGGCCCCTCATGGCGCAGCATCTCCTGGATAGCGTCGTCCACTTGATCGGGGTGATCGACGCGCATGCCCTTGATACCAAAGGCTTCGGCCAGCTTGACAAAATCTGGCATGCCCGCCGCCATGTCGGAGTGAGAATAGCGCTCGCCGTGGAAAGCCTGTTGCCACTGCCGCACCATGCCTTGCCAGCCGTTGTTGATAATGGCCACCTTAGTGGCAATGCCGTACTGGGCCACTGTGCCCAGCTCCTGCATATTCATCTGGAAGCTGGCATCGCCACTGATGCAGATGACTTCCTCGTGAGGCAGGGCCACCTTGACTCCTATGGCTGCTGGAAAGCCGTAGCCCATGGTGCCCAAGCCGGCGCTGGAGATCCAGCGGCGGGGTCCAGTGCGCAGAAACTGGGCCGCCCACATCTGGTGCTGACCCACATCAGTGGTGTAGTAGGCGTGGGGAGCATGGCGCCGAAACGCCTCAATGACCTGCTGCGGGGCGATCACGCCCTCATAGGAGGGCACCTGCAAGGGGTACTCCCGTTTCCAGCGCTCGATCCGCGCCAGCCAAGCTTGCGTTTGGCCAGGGGTGTAGGGCATTTTGCTTAGCTGCGCCAACAGCTCCACCAAAACGGTGCGCACATCTCCCACAATCGGCACGTCAGGGACGCGGTTTTTGCCCACCTCCGCTGGGTCGATATCGACGTGGATAACTTTGGCATGCTTGGCGAATTCGTCCAGCTTGCCGGTTACGCGGTCGTCGAAGCGAGCTCCAAGGGCAATGAGCAGGTCGCACTCGGTAACAGCAAAGTTGGCGTAGGCCGTGCCATGCATGCCCAGCATCCCCACTGAGAGGGGATCATTCTCATCAAAGGCCCCCTTGCCCATGAGGGTGGTGGTTACCGGGATCTGGTAAGTGTGGGCCAGCTCCGCAATCTCAGCATGGGCTCCGGAGATGATGGCCCCGCCGCCCACGTAGAGCAAGGGTCGCTTGGCCTGCAGGATCAGTTTGGCTGCCGCGTGGATCTGGCGAGGGTTGCCCCGCACAGTGGGCCGGTAGCCGGGGATATTGACCTCACTGACCGGCTGGTAGTCGAACTCTTCCAGGCCCACATCTTTGGGGATGTCGATCAACACTGGACCGGGTCGCCCCGTGCTGGCGATGTGGAAGGCCTCGGCCACAATCCGGGCCATCTGCCGGGGGTCGCGCACCACGTAGGAGTGTTTGACAATGGGCAGGGTGATGCCAAAAATGTCAGTCTCCTGAAAGCCATCAGTACCAATCAAATGGCGGGGCACCTGGCCAGTAATGGCCACCAGAGGCACAGAGTCCATCATGGCGTTGGCGATGCCTGTCACCAAATTGGTTGCCCCCGGCCCCGAGGTGGCAAAGCACACCCCCACCTTGCCGGTAGCGCGGGCGTAGCCATCGGCAGCATGGGCAGCGGCCTGTTCGTGGCGGACTAGGAAATGCTTGAGTAGCCCTTGGGATTCGGCCTTGTACAGCTCGTCGTAAACGGGCAGGATTGCTCCTCCCGGATAGCCGAAAATGTGCTGCACCCCATGGCGATGTAAGCTATCCACCAGTGCGTAGGCCCCCGTTGCCACGATGTCCTCTCCCCCCTACCGAGCGTTCAACCTGGAGCGCCTGCATCAGAAGACTGGCCAGCTTTTTAATTCAATTCAACAGTCTAGCAGGGGTTTGCTCTGGGGCTCTGCTTGGGGGTGGATCTCTGTAAAGACAGCGTCTGCCGCGCTCTGGATAGAAGAAGGTAGCCGCTAGCCCCCTAGCTCGTTGGCGAGGTTGCCCCATGAGGCAAACTCCCGCAAAGCTGGCCAGCAGCTATCCCCCTAGGAGCTTGAGCACCGACTGGGATCCCCTGCCGTCAATCCATAGCGGGCTAGAAAACGGGGCAAATCAATCACCTGACAGGTATAGGATCCCTGCATCACCAGTCGCCCCTGCTGGGTGATCTCTGCCTGAAACTGAACGCGCCTTCCCTCCACAGCCACGACTTCAACCTCAACCTGCAAGGGATCCCCCACTACCGCCGCCGAGCGGTGTTCCAGGGCAAAGCGGATCCCGACGGCAGCTTCTTCTGCCTCGTAGAAGGGCTGCAAGGTGGTGTGGCCACATCGCTCGATCAGCGCCAACAGAGCCGGGGAGGCGATGACCTGCACACCCGGGTTGCCCAGGGCCTCTGCCGTGTGCTCAGGGCCAGGGATCCCTTGCCAAGTGCCACGGGTGCCAAGGGGAACGGGTTTCACGGAAAAAGACGCAGCACAGAAGCGCTGTCCTCGCGATATTTTACAGCCCCAAGCCACTGAGGCAGTAGCAAAGATAAGCTGGAAGGAGGCAGCAAGGGGGCGTTCATGTCCTCAGGACCCTACAAATTCGATCTCTTTCTGCGCTACCACCGCGCCCAGACCCGCTGGGTACGGCAACTGGCCGAGCGGCTGGACCAAGAGGGGTTCAAGGTCTGGTTCGATCGCTGGATGCTGCAACCCGGGGATAACCGCAAGCTGGAACTGCAACTGGCCATCGAGCAGTGCCGCTGGATTGGGGTGGTGGCCTCGCCGGAGTTTGTTGCCAATCCCTGGCCCCGAGATGAGCTCTACAGTGGCTTCTCCCACGCCCCGCCCCGGCAAAACCAGCGTCTATTGACCCTGCTCCACACGCCCACTGAGCTGCCTCAGCCCCTGGCAGAAGCGCCGCTGGTGGATTTTAGCGGCTCTGAGGAAGACCCGGTGCTGTTTGAGTACCGGGCCCGCGAGCTGATGCACTTTTTGGACCCCAGCTTTCCCGCCCCTGGGGATCTCCAGCGATTTCGGCTGCACTACCGCCGCCGTGAGGAACCTCCTGAGGATGAGGAAGTGCGGGGGTTCCAAGCTTTTCTACGAGCCATTCAGCTAGCCATCCTGCGCATTGCCACCGGCGAACTGCCTTCCGCTACACCAGAGGAAGGGGCACGCAAGATTGCCATTTTGCAATTTCTTCAGCGCCTGTTTCAGTGGAATAGCGCCGATATCCAGTTTGAGCGAGCGGAGGAATGGCGCAAGCGAGGCAACCTAACCGAGGCTCTAGCTGCCTACGACCGCGCCTTGAACATGGATCCCAACTTTGCCCTGGCCTGGAGTCGGCGCGGCGACGTGTTGGTGCAGTTAGGCCGCTACCGCGAGGCAATCGACAGCTACCACGGATCCCTGAGCATTAACCCCTATGACGAGGAGACGCGGCTGCGCTTGGCCCTAATTCTGGGGCGCCTGGGCCAGTACAAAGCGGCGGTGGTCAACTACGACAGGGTGCTGGAGAGCAACCCCGAAGATGCCTTGGCCTGGCACAATCGCGGCATTCGTCTGCTGCAACTCAAACGGCCAAAGCTGGCCCTCAACAGCTTGAACAAGGCGTTGCGACATAACCCCAAGCAACCCCGCAGCTGGTTGGCGCGTGGGATTGCCCTGCGACGGCTGCGGCGGCCCAGTGCAGCGGCGGCCAGTTTTGCCCGGGTCTTGAAGCTCAATCCCAGGAGCGCGCGGGTCTGGCGCTACCAAGGGAATGCTCTGCTCCACTGCCAGCGGCTGCGCTCAGCCATTGAGTGTTACAAGCGCTCGCTGCGACTGCGCCGTCGGGATCCCGTGACGCTATACAACTTGGGCGTGGCCCTGTTGCGCCTGGGGCAGTACCGGTTAGCCAGCAAAGCCCTGGAACGCGCCCTGCGCTATGACCCTGACAACCCCAAAGGCTGGTATGCCCGCGGCGTGGCTTTCCAGAAATTGGGCTACCTCAAAGAGGCCTGCATCCACTTCGAGGAGGCCCTGAAGATCCAGCCAGAGAACTTTCCGGCCCGCTATGCCCTGGCGGCGGTTCTGCAAGCGTTGGGGCAGTACGAGGCTAGTTTGGAGCAGTTCCAACGCCTACTGCAGCAGCGTCCTGGCAGCGTAGCCTGCTGGTTTGGCCAGATCACAAGCCTGCGGCGCTTGGGTCGGCTGGAGGAGGCCCTTGCTGCCAGTCAGCAGAGAACCAGCCTCAATGAGCAGGATCCCTGGGGCTGGTTTGCCTTAGGGCTGGTCTATGGCGACCTGAAAGAGGCAGAAAAAGCGGTGGAGGCCTACTCGCGGGTTTTGCAGCTGACCCCCGAGGACGCAGTGGCCCTCAACAACCGCGCCTGGGAAGCCCTGAAGCTGGGGAAATTGGAGCTGGCTTTAGCCGACGCCCAACGGGCCACAGAACTGGAGCCCCAGCGGCCTGCCTTTTGGCATACCTTGGGGCTAGCCCAACTGCGGACTGGCCAGCAGGAAGCGGCCCAGGCTAGTTGGCAGCGCTGCCTAGAGCTAGACCCCCAGTTTCAGCCCGCCCAAGCGGCGCTGCAGGAGTTGGCTCTTGTCAATCCCGCCGCGAGCCCTGCCCCTGCGGCAATGCCAGGTTCAGCCTTGCCAGCGCTGGAGACCCTCAGCCCTCAAGAAGAACTGCCCACCCCTGTGCAGCAGCCAGTAGGCAGACCTGGACTTTTAGGTGTGAAAGGGAATAGCGAGCAGGGGCAACAGCGCCAACCCTAGCCAACCCCAACTCTCCCGAGACGGCGAGGGCCCGGAGGCCTCAGGCCCTTTGGGCTGCAGCAAAGCCTCAATGCGCTCTTGCAGGCGCCCTCCTGGAGGGGGGTCCATTTCCAGGGCAAAGCCAACCCAGGCATTTGACGGCTGCTGTCCCCTCCCATAGCTCACCACCTGCAGCAGCGCCTCTCCCAGCACCAAGGGATCCACCCGCTGGGCTGCCCAGCGATCCGCTCGCAGTTCCCGCAGGGTCAGCAACTCCTGCCAGAGAAGCTCCGTATTCGGCAGCCAAGCGCTAAGGCGGCGCAGCCAGCCCACCGCCAACATCCACAGGGTATCGCGGTAGTGGCGATGGGCCTCTTCGTGGATCAGCACTGCCCGCAGGTGTTCTTCATCCAACTGCTGCAGCAGGCCGCGGCTAACTACCAGTTGCGAGTTCCACACGCCTACCTGAGCGGCAAAAGGGATCTCCAAGTCCAAAACGTAAGCCGAAAAGCCACACAAATTCACCTGCGCCAGGGCCTGCCGGTGGGCGCGTTGACAGGAGCACCAGTACTCCCCAATCCAGCGCAGGGCCAAGCCTGCGGCCGCCGCCAGTACCAACAGCGCACAGCCGTAGGAAAACCACCCTCCCGCTCCAGCCATTTGTCCCCGTGGCCCCATCCAGGCCAAAGCCAGGGCGGTTGTTAGCAAGAACAGGGGCGGCAGCAAGAAGTGGATCCAGGCCCACTGCCAGCGCTGCGCCCAGGAGCCCGCCCTATCTAGCCGCACTTGGGCTCGCCACAGCCAACTGAAGGCCAAGCCCAACAGCAACAGGCCCAGGTGGCTCACTGGGGATCCCTCCTAGCCTGGCGGGCTGCTCGCAGCCGTTCGGCAATCGCCTGCAACTGGGAAACACTGGCCTGATCCAGGCTGTCGGCAAAGGCGGCCACGGTGTCTGGGTCGCTCACCGCCAAAAACTGCTGCAAGTGGGCAAAGGCTCTTAGGCTAGCAGCTTCCTGGCGAGAGAGACGGGGCCGCCACAGCATTGGCAAAGACCGCCCCTCGGCATCGGTGCGCCGCTCACAGCTCACCCAGCCCTTTTGGCTCAGGCGCCGCAAAACGGTAGTTACCGAGGCATAAGCCAGCTCCCGATCCGGGTCGGCCAGAATGCGCTCGTGGATTTGACGAGTGCTGGCACTGCCGAGATCCCAAAGGATTTCAAGGATCTCCGACTCCAGAGGGCCCAGTGACAGTTGCTTGGGACGATGCTTTGGCAACATGATCCCCTGCCTGAGAAGGGGCACTTAGTCCAGGCTAGCTTAAGCCTCGGCAGCGCCCTTCCTTCCTGAACAAGAAGTCTATAGAAAGGCTCAGGGGGCACTCTGGAGAGTGCCGTCTTCTGTTAGGAAGCGAGGGCTTAGAAAAGGACGCAGTGCCTGGGGAATGCGGATCGAGCCGTCTGGCTGCTGGTGATTTTCCAACAGAGCGGCTAGAGTCCGTCCCACCGCCAAGCCGGAGCCATTGAGGGTGTGGACGAAGTGGGTGCCCTTTTGCCCAGCCTCTTTGTAGCGCAGGTTGGCGCGGCGGGCTTGGAAATCCCAGCAGTTGGAGCAACTGGAGATCTCACGGTAGCGGTTTTGGGAGGGGAACCACACTTCCAGATCGAAGCAGCGGGCCGCCGAAAAACCGAGATCGCCGGTACACAGCTCCACCACCCGGTAGGGCAGCTCCAGCATCTGTAAGATGGCCTCAGCATCCTGCACGAGTTTTTCGTGCTCGGCCTCCGATTGCTGGGGATGGGTAATCTTGACTAACTCTACCTTTTGAAACTGGTGCAGCCGGATTAGGCCCTTGGTGTCCCGGCCATAGCTGCCGGCTTCGCGGCGAAAGCAAGGTGTGTAGGCACAAAAATAAAGCGGCAGACGTTCGGCCGGGATCACCTCATCCCGGTACAGGTTCGTGAGGGGCACTTCTGCCGTCGGAATTAGCCAGAGGTCGTCCTCGGCACAGCGAAAGCTCTCTGAGGCAAACTTGGGCAGTTGCCCTGTCCCCTCTAAGGCGGCGCTGTTGACCAAAAAAGGAGGGATCACCTCGGTGTAGCCAGCGGCAATGTGGCGCTCCAGCATCATGGCAATCAAAGCCCGCTCCAGAGCTGCTCCTGCCCCTACCATGGCCACAAAGCGGCTCTGGGCTACCTTGACGGCACGGCCAACCTCCAAGAGGCCCAGCTTCTCGGCAATCTCGTCATGGGGAAGAACGGGGTGGGTGGGTTTTAGCGCATCCCCCCAGCGGCGCACCTCCACGTTTCCCGTCTCATCCTGGCCCACTGGCACGTTGGGTAAGGGCAGATTGGGCAGGGTGAGGAGAAGAGTCCGTATCTCCTCCTCCAGCTCCCGCTCCCGCTGTTCCAGCTGGGCAATCTCAGCCTTGAGATCTGCTCCTTGCTGCCGCAGGGCCGTCACTTCCGCTCCCTGGGGATCCGCCCCCTGCCGGATGAGCTCGCCCACTTTCTTGCCCAGGCTGTTGCTTTCGGCCTGCAGAGCAACGCGCCGGGTCTCCAACTGGCGCCGCTTGCCATCCAGCTCTAGGATCCTGTCCAAATCGGCGACGGCCCCGCGCTTGCTCAGGGCTTGGCGCACTTCTTCCGGGCGATCCCGCAGCAGCTTTAGATCCAGCACAAGACCTGCCTAGCAAGAACTTCTTACTTTTTCAGCCAGCTAAACATGGCCCGCAGCTCCTTGCCCACTTTCTCAATGGGGTGCTCGGCCTCGCGGCGGCGCATCGCAGTCAACACGGGTTTACCTGCCTGGTTTTCTAGGACAAACTCGCGGGCAAACTGGCCACTTTGGATCTCAGCAAGGATGCGCTTCATCTCGGCACGGACTTGCTCCGTGATGAGGCGGGGGCCACGGGTGTAGTCGCCGTATTCCGCCGTGTTGGAGATGCTCTGGCGCATTTTCTCCAGCCCCCCCTCGACGATGAGATCCACAATTAACTTAACTTCGTGCAGGCACTCGAAGTAGGCCAGCTCCGGCTGATAGCCTGCTTCCACCAACGTCTCAAACCCCGCTTTGATCAGGGCCGTAAGGCCGCCGCAGAGCACCACTTGCTCGCCGAAGAGATCGGTCTCGGCCTCTTCCCGAAAGGTGGTCTCGAGGATGCCAGCTCGAGTGCCGCCAATCGCCTTGGCATAGGCCATGGCCCGCTCCCGCGCCATCCCGGAGGCATCCTGATAGACAGCAAAGAGACAGGGCACCCCCTGCCCCTCTAGGTAAGTGCGCCGCACCAGGTGACCAGGGCCTTTGGGAGCCACCATGATGACATCGATATCCGGGGGGGGTTGAATCTGGCCAAAGTGGATGTTGAAGCCGTGGGCAAATAGAAGCACCTTGCCCGGCCGCAGATGGGGGCAAATCTCGCTTTGGAAGACAGCCTTTTGGACTTCATCCGGCAAGAGGATCATCACCCAGTCAGCGGCAGCAGCGGCATCGGCCACGGTCTTGACGGTCAACCCCTCCTGCTCGGCTTTGGGCCAAGAGGGGCTGCCGGGGTAGAGGCCGACGAGGACGTTGACACCGCTGTCGCGCAGGTTGAGAGCGTGGGCGTGCCCCTGGCTGCCGTAGCCAATGATGGCCACCGCCTGGCCGTTTAGGAACTCTAGGTTGGCGTCGGTATCGTAGTAGAGGCGAGCCATACTTAGGCTGGGTAGGGAGTAGCTGCGTTTGAACTAGGATACCAGGATGGCAGGGAAAAACAGAGCAGGTTCAGTGGCCATAGTGAACGGTCTTCACCCACCTCAGCTGTTTGGGTTGCACACACATCCGAGCCGTGGTGACAATCATAACCGGCAGCCAGTGGAGCATGTAGAGCAACCCCAGGACCGTACGCCACCACAGTTGCCGCCCGCGTAGCCCCTCCACCTGGCGTAGGCCGCGATAGAAGGCCAGGGTCAGGGATCCCATGACCAGAGCGTTCAGGGGAAGCAGCACCGAGGAGTGGCCCGTCAACAGCACCCAGAGGGTATCGGGAACCAAAGCCATAGGCAGCAGATACTGGGAGATAAAGAAAGCCCAGAGATCAACGCTCTTGGCCATGCCTAGGCGCCCGCTGAGGATCCCTGGCCAATAGTCAAGGTAACGCTGGTAACCCCCTTCTGCCCAACGACAGCGCTGGTACCAAAGGCTTTTCCAAGAGGTAACCCCCTCTTCGACAATAGCGGGCTCGGTGAGGAAGGCAATATCCACCCCTGCCAGGTGGAGCTTCAAGGTGAGATCCAGGTCGTCAGTGAGGGTGCTTTCGTTCCAGCCGCCGCACTTTTCCAGAACATCCCGCCGTACCAATTGGCCGTTGCCCCGCAGTTCGCCAATACCCCCGATGAGTACCCGCTGCTGTTGCAAGTAGGCGTCGGAGGCCATCTCTGCCACCTGGCCCAGCGTCCAGAAGTTGACGTCGGGGTTGCTCAGGGCTTTGCGCACCTGTACAGCACCTACTGCCCGCCGACCGGGACGAGGAGGCTGAGCAAATAAAGGCAGGGTGCGAACCAGTAGATCCGAGGGCACAATGGCGTCGGCATCACAGACAAGGATAATCTCTCCCTGGGTCAGGGGGAGGACCTCGTTGAGGGCGCCAGACTTGCCGCCCCCTCGCCCTGGGGGCCGCCGGTAAACTCGGAGGTGCGGCAGCCATTTTTGGGCCTCCTGCAGGATGTCTGGGGTGGCATCGCTGCTGGCGTCATCAATGGCCCAGAGCTCTAGATGGCTGCGAGGGTAGTCCAGCTGGCTAAGGCTGTGCAGCAGCCGCGGTAGCACAGCGCTCTCGTTTTTGGCCGGGATCAGCACCGTTACCCGCGGCAGAGGTGGCTCCTGCAAGGCCAAAGCCTCTGAGGGAAGGTTGGGAGATCCCTTGTCAACCTCGTCTCTAGCTGGGGTTTCCAGGGGGTGAAGCCGTAAGGGAGGCGGCGGGTCTGCCGGCTGCAGGCGAAACAGGCGGTTGACGTGGATAACCATGAAGGTAGCTAGGCCAACAGTAAGCCAACGGGCCACGGCTACCTGATGCATCAGGCTCACTACCCCCCACACCATCGCCAAAACTAGCAGAGCTTTAAGCCGGCGGCGCTGGGCTGAGGTGAGCAACCACTCGGGGAGATCCAGATCCTCTAGGGGAACCGCCTCTGACCAGACAAACTCAGACATGGGGAGTATCTTGTCGAACAGCTTTGCCCAAATCAACCGGCTTGCCTAAACCTAGGCCTGGCGGCTGTTCAGAGGTCGTTAATAGTCACCACCGGGTTGCCACCGAGTTGGGCTGAAAACCTAAGCTCCTGGGCTGCCACCCCTGCAGCAAGGGATCCCTCCTGCCCCAATGGGGAGCTCATGGGTTGCCGCGAATTTCCTTAATGACCCCATCTTCAAGCAGGATCTCCACCTGCATTTTCTGAATCAGGTTGTCTCCCTTTTGCACGTAGAAGAAGCTCTCCACGCTGCCCTGCAGCACCTCCTGGTTCAGTTCCAGGTCGCTCAGTTGGTTGAGCTGCTGGAGCAACTGGTTTTTCTGATCCAAGAGCCTAATCTTTTGCTCGTTCACGCGGCTTTTCACCGCTTCCACCTGCTGGAGCACCTGAGGGCTATTAGGGTTAGGGCTTTGTTTTTCGATTTCGGCAATGGCCCGCTTACCCTGAAACTCCAGTTGCTGTATCTGAGCATCGGTGGCTTCAATCTGCCGCTCCAATTGCTCCCGCATTTCTTTCTTCCAAAGGGGGGTGACCACCACCTTGACAGGGATGGTGCGCTTGAGCAGTAACTGAGTGCCGTTGCCGACGTTGTTTTCTTCCATAAGACCTATGCCAGGCAGATGACCAAGCAGACGGGGAAATCTCCCCTCAAAAACTCTGGACTTGGGGAAGAGAAGCTCAACCGACTAAATCCTCTCCTGCTGAGCCGGCGAACTCACCTACTTTATCCTACCGGCTGGGATCCCTGCAGTAAAGTCTGGGCTGGGGGCAATGGCAGCTTTGGTTAAGGATCTTGAAGGTCGCTGCCCTGCGGCGGCGCGAAGTCAGTTAGCGTGAAAGACGGTGTTCTCGGATTTTGCAGCAGTCATGAGCGAACTGGCCTCAACTCCCTGGCAACCCTCGGCAGGGGCTGCCCAGCCAGTGCGGATCGCCTCCCGCAAAAGCGAGCTGGCTTTGGCCCAGACCTACTGGGTAATGGGACAGTTGCAGGCCCACCATCCAGGATTGCCGCTGGAGCTGCACACGCTTTCTACTCAGGGAGACATCATCCTAGATGTGGCGCTAGCCAAAATTGGCGATAAGGGCTTGTTTACCAAGGAGTTGGAGGTCAGTCTGCTCAACGGCAGCAGCGATCTGGCAGTGCACAGCCTCAAGGATTTGCCCACCCGTTTGCCGGAAGGCCTGGTACTAGGGGCGATTACGCAAAGGGAGGATCCTTTGGACGCGCTGGTGCTGCGGGAGGAGCTGCGTAGCTACCAACTGGCCACCCTGCCCGAAGGGACGGTGATTGGCACTTCGTCGCTGCGGCGACTGGCCCAACTGCGCCACGCCTTTCCCCACTTGCAGTTTAAGGACGTGCGGGGCAACCTCAACACGCGCTTGGCCAAGCTGGATCGGGGGGAGTACGACGGCCTGATTTTGGCGGTGGCCGGGTTGAAGCGCCTGGGCAAAGCCGACCGGATCCACGAGGTGCTGGATCCCAGTGTGTCCCTGTACGCCGTTGGCCAGGGATCCCTGGGGCTCGAGTGCCGGCAGGGGGACGAGCGGATTCTGGAGCTCATCCGACCCTTGGCTGATGCGGAGGCGACAGCCCGCTGTTTGGCCGAGCGAGCTTTCCTGCGGGCGCTGGAGGGGGGCTGTCAGGTGCCCATCGGCGTCCACAGCCAAGTTCGAGGGGAAGAGCTGCACCTGACCGGCATGGTGGCCGACCTAGAGGGGCGACGGCTCATCCGCGATACCCAGACGGGATCCACCGCCGATCCGGAAGCGGTTGGGGTGGCCCTGGCGGAGAAGCTGAAGCAGCAGGGAGCCGACGAGATCTTGCAGGAGATCTTTGCCCGGGCTCGCTGCTAAATTCTCTTGGCTAGCTCTCGGGAAACTGGCCAAGGGAAAGAAAAACGGCAGGGAGAGTTTTAGATCCCCCCCTCTGCCGTTACTGCTGCCAAGGACTTGCCTCAGATAGGGAACTCACATTCACAGCAGCAGTAGTTGAGCTCCACCTTAGCTTCCAAGACAGCCGTGTCGTCTTGAACCACCAACGTAACCTTGTTGTTGGCAACTTCAGCGGGCGAGAGCGTTAGGGTTTTGGTAAAAGTCTGACCTGTCGAACTAACAGGTGAAGCGTATAGGAACCCCGATTGAGTTAGAGTGCCGCCGTTATACACGTAGTACTTGTCGTTGCCCGCATCCGGAGAACTGTTGCTGCTAGCCGGCAAATTGTTGCGGTAGGCAAACGTCAGAGTACCTCCCAGCCGGCAGCCTGCTTTACAAGGAGGATTCCACTGAAAAGTGTGAGCAAAGACTTTATTTGGGTCTGGTTCTGACCAGTTGGTAGTTCCATAAGGACCCTGGAGATTGCTCCAAATGGTGGCTGGAATCTCTGGCTGCAAAGGAACAGCGGGGCTGGGTGGCGGAGCCTGCAGCCTCATCGACTGCAACCTCATGGGCCGAGGGCAGGGGAGCGTGGGCAACGGTCTTGGAGAGGGGAGAATGGGGATCTGGCGGAACAGCTCATCGATGGCCTCAGTTTCGGGAACAGGGGAGGGCGCGGGTTCTGGAGTCCTGGGCCTTGCTGGCACAGCCGGCCTTGGAGCTTGCGCTACCGGAAAGTGCCCCCAAAACAGATCTCTACCAGAGGCAATCGAGGAAGGGCCATAGCTCCAGAAACCAAAAGAGACTAGAGCCAGTATACCTAGGCCCAGGCCTGTTTTTTTCATTGACGTTCTCCAAGAAACTTTCTACCAACAAAGACTTTTCAGAGAAGAGTAAGTTCCCTAAGTGTCGCGATTTATTGACTCTTGAGCTCCTGAGAAAGCCAAAGGAAAGATTCCTAGGCATTGAAGATACGTCTCTCAAACTTCAGCCCCAGCCAGATCACGCCGATCCCACAGACCACCAGCACTGCCGATTTGGTCATCAGGTTGGTCTGGTACTCGAAAAAGCGGGTCAGCACCACCAAGGTCAGGCCCAATAGCCCCTGCCAGAAGCGGCTCCGCCGCCCCTGCTGCAGCCCTTCCCAGCAGAGCACCACCGACAATCCCACGAGCAAAAGGGTCACGATCCAGGGAGCAAAGAAGGCCAAGGCTACCTTTGCGGTTAGGTTCAAAGGCAGGGCGCTGCGGATCCCCAGCAAAAGCACCAAGGCAACCAGAGAAATCAGAACAGCAGCATCCTTCAGCCAAGACGAAACGGGCTGGGATCTCTTCTCCTGCCAACCCTGCCACCAGCCCCAGCCCGTCAGCAGCAGCAACCCCACTGCCGACAAGCTCGCCCAGGGATCCCCAACGTTCCAGAGGGGATCCTCGGAAAGATCGACCCACGTCCCGACAAAGCTCCAGACATAGAGCAGGACACCCAGCCCCAGCAGAGCCAAGTTCTGGGCTGTCGGGGCCAAATCCAAGCCTTGCTCCAGCTCGCCGGGAAGCTCTGGATCCCTTCCTTCAGTTAAAACCCGGCTTAGCCAAGGCTTATGGCGTTGGTGCCACAGACCCAACCCCCACACAACTGCAACACCAAGCAGATGCAAAAGGGTTAAACCTTGGAAAGAGCTGCCCAAACGCTCGGCTAACCCTTGCAACGCCAGGCCAAAGTTCACCACGGCCAGGGCAAAAACCCAGCGAGAGCAACACCAATAGGCCAGAGGAACCAGCAGGCCCAGGGTCAACCAAGGATAGAGGAAGTTGACAGTCCCCCAATCCACGAAGTCGGCTACCATCCCCAAGCCCAGCAGAAGGCAGGCCAGTACACCACTGGGGCTGTGACGCAAGCCGTAGGCCATGGCCAAACCGCCCATCCCCCAGGCCCAAAACAGGCCTGCCGCGGATCCGCCAAGCTGAACCCACTGCGCCATCAGGTCAATACAGGCTCCCAGGGTCAGTTCACCAGCTATCAGCAGGGCGCTGCCCAGCCGTCGGGATCCCTGCTGCCAAACCTGGAAGCCAGCCACCTGCAGCCCTACCATGAGGGCCAAGCACCCCCAGGCTCTTGCCCAGCGGGGAATGGCAGCCCAGTTGGCCGCCACAAAGGAGATCACCCCTAGGCCCACCAGAACTGCGCCAAACAGCAGCAGCACCAGGGCAAATCGCCCGCCGGCTGAGCGTTGCAAACTCTCCAGTTGGTAATACTCCCGCAGGCGATCCCGTTGGGCAGGTTCGATCAACCCCTGCTCCACCCAGGCATCCAGCAGGTCGGCCAGTTGGCGGCGGAAACGCTCGCCGGGGTAAGGGGGGCGGGGAGAGGTCATGGCGGGATCCCGACAAGCGAAAGGAGGCTCGGGCGTTAAAGGAGTGGGATCGCTGAGGCGATTATAGTCCCTCACCCCTGGCTCCTCTCCCTCTAGGAGAGAAGGAATTGGGATCCCACTGCCTGAAGCACCCGCTGCAACACCTCTTGATAGCCAGCTACTGGATCCCCCAGATCAAAGCGAAAGAGATCCTTGTCCAGCACTCGCGGCTCGGATCCCTCCAGATCCCACAGGCGGCAGGTGTCGGGGCTAATTTCGTCCGCTAGCCAGATCTGCCCTTCCTCGTCCAAGCCAAACTCCAACTTAAAGTCCACCAGCTCCAGCCGGCAGCGCCTCCAGAAGTCGCGAAGGTGAGTGTTGACTGCCAAAGCCAGGGATCCCAACACCTCCACTTGCTCCGGCGTGGCCAACTGCAATAGGCGGATGTGATCTGGGGTCACCAAGGGATCCCCCAGGGCGTCGTTTTTGTAATAGAACTCCACCAGTGGTGGCTCGATGGGAAGGCCCCGCTCCAGGCCCAGGCGCTTGCAGAGGCTGCCGGCAGCACGGTTGCGCACCACCACTTCCAAAGGCAGGATGTGCAAGGCTCGCACCTGCATCTCGGTGGGGCCGGTTTGGGCCAGAAAGTGGTTGCGGATGCCCTGCCGCGCCAGGTAGGCAAACACCCGGCTAGAGACGGTGCAGTTGACCTCCCCCTTGCCGGCGATAGATCCCCGCTTTTGGGCATTAAAAGCCGTGGCGTCGTCTTTGTACTGACAGAGGTAAACCTGGGGATCGGCGGTGCGGTAGACCCGTTTGGCTTTGCCCTCGTAGAGGAGCTCTTGGGGCGTGGGCAAGTTGGACATGAGCAACCCCTAATATCCGTTCAACCGTCCGCGGATCCCTTGCCAGAGGGTGATGGCCAGGATGCGCAGATCCAGCCACAGAGACCAGTTTTGTACATAGTAGAGATCATACTGGGTGCGGCGGGCAATGCTGGTGTCTCCCCGCAGGCCGTGGATCTGGGCCCAGCCGGTAAGGCCGCTTTTCACCAAGTGCCGATCCGGATACTTGGGGATCTCCTGGCTAAACTGCTCCACGAAGTAGGGCCGCTCGGGGCGAGGGCCCACCAGGCTCATTTCCCCCTTCAAAACGTTCCAAAGCTGGGGAAGCTCGTCCAGATTGGTGCGGCGCAAAAAGGCTCCTATCTTGGTTCGGCGCGGATCCCCAGGGCGCGTCCAGCCCGGCTGGCCGGCTGCCTCAGCATCCACTCGCATGGTGCGGAACTTGGCAATCCAAAAGCGCCGCCCCTCCAAGCTTACCCGCTCCTGCCAATACAGGATGGGGCCAGGGCTGCTGCAGGCCACCAGCAGAGCGATGACCAGGAAGAGCGGGCTAAGCAACACCAGACCCAGGGAGGCCCCTAGGATATCTACAGCGCGCTTGAGGAAACGGTTGTGGGCATAGCGCAGAGGGGGCTGCCGCAGCGTCAGCAGCGGGATCCCATCCAGAGAGTGGAACTGGAGGTTAACGGTTAAGAAGCTGAGAAGCTCTGGCACCAGGCGCACTTGAACGGAGAGGGCTTGCAAGCTCAGCAAGAGGGGCGCAGAGGCCAACTGGGGCTGCCCAAACCACACCTCCTGGATCTCAGGGTGAGCCTGTACATAGGCCACCAGATGAGCGGGCTCAAGCCGCTCCAGCTTCTGCAGAGGCCCCGGCTCTGGCGCCGAGGGATCCCCAGCCACGGCCCAAGCCTTGATCTCGAACCCCAAGGCCGGACAGCGCTCTAGCCGCTCCAGCACCTCGGCCAAAAGCAGTCCGGATCCCACCCAGATGACCCGTCGCCTCCCCTGACCGCGGGCGTATAGCCAGCCCATGCCCAGCCGCAGCGCTGCCCGCATTACTGTCAAGCCGAGCAGAGCTAGTAGGCCAGCATAGCCCACCACCAAGCGCGACAGCGAGACGGAGCGCACGAAGAAGGCCCCTGCCAGCACCAGGCCAAAGGTCACCCCCAGCCCCAGCAGCAAGCTGGCCCATTCTTCAAAGCGAGATAGGCGCTTTGATTCGCCGTATCCTCCCAAACCGGCCTGAACGCCCCAGTAGCTGAGAACGGTCAGCAACCCCAAGCCAGCGTAAACATCCCACGGCAAAAGTTGGTGAGGGCCTAGGCTGCGCAGCCAGTAAGCTGCCCCGAAGGCCAGCCAAATACAGAGCCCATCCCCAAAACAGGCCAAGGGCACCCACAGGTGGTGCGGATCTAGGCTCAGGGTGTAGCTACCCAAAAAGGGCCCCGTCCTCCTCCAAGAGGACTGCCTCTGGCTAAAGGGATTGGCCAAGAACTGTCTCCTCTAGAGTCCAGACTGGGATTCTAGTGGTTGGCCGTCCCAACTGGCCAGAGAGCTGCCCTAGCCAACCTAGAGGACACTACAGCCCGTAGAAATCGGGGCCGGATCCCTCGTAGCTGGGGTTAACCCGCAAGTTGAGATAGGGGCAGACAATCTCGCAGGTGCGGCACTGGATGCAGTTTTCCAAAGCCATGGCGTGGGAGCGGAGGCCGTTGCGTTCCCGGATGTGGTGGACTTCTGCCGGGCAATCGGCCACGCAGGGGGTAGGGCGGTTAAGTTTGTCGTAGGTGGCAATGCACTGGCGGCAGGTGTCGGCGCTAAACTCGAGAATATGGCGGTTGCCTTCGGGGTAGCGGGGATCCGCAAAAAAGACGGCCTCGGATCGCGAGAAATAGCCCGCTCGAGTGGTCAATGTTTCGGGATCCACAACGCTGGGGGCCACCAAGTCCGCCTGGATGGCGGCATGGGGGGCCACATATCCCCGTGGGGGTGGCTCGCTGGCGCTGACCCGTCCCGTCAGCAGGGTATAGGCACGCAGGAGTTCCCTGCCGCGACGCACGGGATCCTGCAGGCCCCAGCGCAGGGATCCCAGCCAAGGGTGGCCGGCATCCACGCTGCGGCAGATCTGGGGCAGGTACGCTTCCAGCAGACGGGAGTTTTCCAAAAAGGCCTCCCGGAAGTAGCGGCTACGGTAGAGATCTTGGCCAACGGAGCTCTCCATCACCGCCTTTTGGTAGGCCTCTTGGATCCGCAGATCTCCTTTCAAGAAGCCGTCGTGAATGAGGCCCGCTGCTAGGTAGCCGGTCTCCATGGCGTTGTTGATCCCGGCCAGGCTGCCCACATCCAGCACCCCCAGGGCATCGCCCAAGAGCAAGGCCCCTTCGACGCCAAAGCGGGTGGGCAAGCTGTAGTAGCCCCCTTCGGGAATGACAGCCGCCCCGTACTTGAGCAACTTGCCGCCAGCAATCAGGGACTGGATCCAGGGGTGGGCTTTGAACTCCTGCAGGCGCTGCTGCGGGTTGAGGTTGGGATTTTTGCTGTCGAGGCCAATGATGAGGCCCAGAGCCAGGCGGTTATCTTTGAGACCATAGACAAAGCCGCCGCCAAAGCTGCCATCCAAAACGGGGTAGCCCAGGGTATGCCACACCTGCCCCTGCAGTGAGCCAGGAATCTGCCACAGCTCCTTGACCCCCACTGACCACAGTTGCGGGCGGGGGCGCAGGTGAAATCTTTCGATCAGATCCTTAGAGATAAACCCCTTGTCGCCAAAACAAGTGAGCTCGGCAAAGACACAGTCTTCATAAACCTGGCCGGAGTCGCTCACCCGAACCCCAATGACTCGCTCCCCCTCATAGAGGATCTCATGGGCGGCAAAGCCAGGGAATACGTCCAGGGTGACGTTGGGGATCCCTTTAGCCTTTTCTTGTAGGGTTTCGGCTAGCCAGCGAATGACATGGCTGAGGGTGAGGATGAGCTGCCCCTGTTTGCGCAACCCCTTTGGGATCACTGCCTCTGGCAAGTCCCACCGTTCCTGGGATCCCAATATGCTCAGGTGGCTCACCTCCACCCGCCCCTCGTGGGGAAATCCTTGGCTCTCAAAATCCGGGAAAAGCTTGGCAATCACCTGGGGGTTGCAGATAGCGCCACTGACAATGTGCCCACCAAATTGCCGGGCTTTTTCCAAAATGGCAATGGAGATTTTAAGCCCAGAGAGCTTGGCCAGATCCAGAAGGCGATGGGCCAGGATTAGGTTCGAGCAGCTCCCCCCCACCAAAAGCAGGTCGTAGCGAATGGCTTCACCCATGCAGAATTCCCACCCAGCGGCTTTGGATACCCTGCCTGTATCCTAAAGAGAGGCGGTGGAAAGAAAGCAAAACTTTAGACCTTCTCAAGCTTCTGCGCTGCCTCCACAGCCGAGACAATGGCCAACTCTCCTTCTCATCGGTGGACGGTCGCGGTGCCTCTTCTAGCAAGACTGTCGGGGTTTTTGCCTCGGACTTCGGGCCAAGCTGTCTGCACTGCCGTCTGGGTTCAAGCAATCCCTAGCTTTTGCGATAGCAACACGGCTTCGGCTGGGCAGAACCGACAGTTCGTTGGCAGCAACTGGATCTGCTCCGGTGGGATCCCCCAGTCTTGGCGGATGTCGAAGAATCGTCCTCTGCCTATGTCTATGTTGGCAATGCTGCTCTGCGCCTTCTTGGCTCTTTTGAGCTGCAGCGTTGTGCGACATCACTTATTTCAGTCGGGCGGCTACGACCTCGGAATTTTTGACCAATCAATTTATCTAATTAGCCGTGGAGAAGTTCCTTTTTCCACCATCCGCGGGATCCACATCCTCGGAGATCATGCGGCCTTCATCCTATATCCCATCAGTTTCTTGTACCGCATTGTCCCCTCGGTTTATTGGCTGTTCGGCATCCAATCTCTGGCGCTAACTTTGGGAGCGCTGGCCGTTTACCATCTTGCGCTCCGGGCCGAGATTGATCCGGGGAAGGCGAAGACCATTGCCGCCGCCTATCTTCTCTACCCGGCTATCTTTAACGCCAACCTTTTTGATTTTCACCCAGAAGTGTTGGCCGTTCCCCTTTTTTTGGCAACTATACTCTGCATTCGCTCTGCCAACCTGTGGGGGTTCTTGCTGTGCCTGAGCGGTATCCTTGGCTGCAAAGCGGTGCTGTCTCTCAATGTTGTTGCCCTGGGAGTTTGGCTACTGCTTTTCGAAAGCAGGCGAATCCAGAAGCGCCGGCAACAGCGCTGCCAGGTGGCCGGCTGGGTGGCCGTAGCCTTAGGTTCAGCCTGGTTTGGCATAGCCACTTTTTGGGTTATCCCTCACTTCAGCGGCAGCGAGCCGGCGGCCATCTCCCACTATAGCTATTTGGGCAGCTCTGTTTCTGAGATCATCCAAAACTTGGTGCTCAAGCCAACATTAGTCCTGGGCAAATTCTTCTCTCTCGATACCCTATTCTATGGATTTTTGTTGATTATCCCCGTGGCCTGGGGGCTTTCTTGGCGCCACTGGGATCCCTGGATCCCTGCTCTGCCAACTTTGGGGCTGAACATTCTCTCCAGCAATCCTGCCTATCGGGATCTGGTGCACCAGTATGCGCTGCCTGTTGTCCCCTTCTTATTTCTGGCTATTATTGAAAGGATGAAAACGCCTTGCTTTCAAGCTCGTTTTGCCAAGAAAGCGGCCCTGACCTGGTCGCTGCTGGCTTTTCTGGCTCTGGGCAAATACACTTTTTTCGGATCCATCTATCTCCAGTCCCTCGACACTTGGCAGGCCACTCGAGAGGCCCTTGCCCAGATCACCACTCAAGGGGGCGTTCTCACCACCCATGAGATCTGCCCCCACCTCACCCACCGGCGGGTTATTTACTTTACCGACGAAAGCCGCTTTAAGGGATCCCCCCCTGACCAATGGGATCCCTTTGATTATGTGCTACTGAACAGCCGCCATCCGGGATGGCGCAGCAGCCTAGAGTTCTCCCATGCTCTGATCCGAGCTTTACAAAATGAAGCCTCGTTTCGACTGCTCTACCATCGCGATGGGGTGTACCTGTTCTCCAGGCTACGGGAAAAACCTTAGGCTTAGCCTGCTGCTCTCAGGGGCCAAGAAGCTCAGCTCAGAATCCCGAACCCCACCGACCAAGAAGAGGGTGGGGAGACGAGCAGCTGACATCCTCCCTGTTTGCTGAGGCCTAGGATTTGGGGGGCAGGAAAGCTAGAATCTTTTCATGCTGACGGACGCTGCCTACGGCGTGATCCCGGTGCTTCCTCTGCCACCTGCCCAGGGATCCCATCTCTATCTGCTCATTCAGCACCAAAAGGGGCACTGGGCCTTCCCCAAAGGACACAAAGATGAGGGTGAGAGCGAGCTGGCGGCAGCCCAGCGGGAGCTGCGCGAGGAAACCGGCCTGACCGAGTATCACTTTCTAGTGTTGCCGGGCCAGTCCGAGCCTCTATCGCTGCAGGAGGTTTACACCTTCACCGATTCCGCAGGGAATGCCGTAGCCAAGACCGTTACCTACTACGTCGCTCTCCTGCCAACCCAGTTCCCTCCCCCTGAGCTACAGGTTCAACCAGAGGAGGTGGCTGCCTACCGCTGGTGCTCCTACGCCGAAGCTTTGGAACAAATGACCTTTGAAGAAAGCCGCCAGCTTCTACGCCGCTGCCAAGCTTATCTAGAAGAGCTGTGGGGAGGCCAAAGGTGATTGCAACTCAACGGCCCAAGCTACTGCTCGACAATCGTGACGTTAAAGCCCTGATTTTTCAAGGTCTCGGCATGGTAGCGGGCATATTCTAGTTGTGCAAAGGCTGCTACCTGTACAAACTTTTGGCCGTTCACCTCTTTAACAAAGGCGTCACGGGCAATGCGGCGAGCCTGCGCCAAGCTCTCCTCCCCAGAGTAGGTGGTCAGCACCAAGAAAGTGCCCTCGCCGCGGTTTGGCCCCAGCGAGTCGGGATCGCTGCCGGTCAAAGGTACCGCCCGGGGCAGCTTGTCTTGGGAGGGACGCTCCAGGCTAGCTGCCAATTTCTCCACCCATGTCTCCTGGCTGGGAGGAGTTTGCAGGCCATCCAGCGGGTTGGGGACATTTTCAAGGGGCTCAACTTGCAGTTCCTCCACCGAAGGAGTGGTCAACCCCAGCGCTAACTCAGGGGGAGTCACCCCACCTGAATACGACTCTTCCCCCACCTCGGGAATCAGGGGTAGCTGGGCCAAGTCCACCAAAGCAAGTTTCTTTTCAGCTTTGGGCAGCGACAGATCCTCTGGCCAGAGTAGCCAGCGCACCCCAAAGCCAATCCCCACCCAAGAGAGCACCCAAACCAGCAAAGCCGCCAGGGGCGAAACTCCTCTAGAAGGGCGGGGCACTTCTTCTTCCTCTAAATCTTCCACCACCTCTTGGATCAGCACAGGCAAAGGACGGTGGGTGGGAAGGCTGCTAGCGGACTGGCTCCCCCGCAGCCGTGAGATGGACTCCCGGCGCTGTAAACGCGGCCAGAGACGGAAATGTTTCCCTTCTTTGGGCGGATCCAGATGCAGACGGCTAGGGACTTCCGAAAGCGTTCGTTGGGGCGTCAGCTGCGTTTTCTGAGGCGGCGGCAGGGGCTGAGTAGGATCTGAGTGAAGTGGAGAAAAGTCCATAGATAACCTACCCTCCCTCGCTTAGGAACCAGTATGCAAAGCCAACCTCACACTCTAGCCGTTGACAGCTTGACAGCAGGACTGGGGCAAGGGACAGAGACAACGCCATTAATACCATGCCACAGAGCTGAGGCCGGCCTCTAGAGCTTGGCCCCAAAGAAGCCCCTATCAGTCAATGGGTGCTATAGGAGAGAGATTTTCCAGGATCTCCCAACAGGCCGAGAGCAGGCGCTCTTGCTCCGGCAGAGTTCTTAGGCCAATACGCAGATAGCGATCCCCCAGCTCTGGGAAGCTTAGGCAATCCCGCACCAGGATGCGGTACTGCCGCAGCAGCTGTTCTTGAAGCTGCGTGGCGGAGAGGGGGCAGCGCACCAGCACAAAATTGGCTTGGCTGGGCCAGGGATCCCAACCGGGCAGCGCCTGCAGACCTCTGAGCAGATGCTCGCGGGCCCTGGGCAACCACATCAAGGTGCGCTGGCGAAAGTCCGCGTCAGCCAAAGCCGCTGCCGCCGCCACTGCCGCCAAGCCATTGACGCTCCAGGGATCCCGCCACTGCCGCCAGCGTCGCCAGCGCTCCGGATGGCCCACTGCAAACCCAATGCGCAACCCGGGTAAAGTAAAAAACTTGGTCAGCGAGCGAATGACAAGGGTGTTAGGGTGGGCCTCTAGGTAGGGGATCAAGGTTTGGCTGCGGGGCAAAGGGGCCACTGACCCGCTGGGGCAAGCAGCTGCAGCGCAGAGATCAATTGGATCTTGCGGCGCGTCTCCCGGGAGAAAGTCCATAAAAGCCTCATCCACCACCACCTGCTCAAAGTGGGGTAGAAGAGGCAGAATGGCCTCCCGCGGGATCAGCTGGCCCGTCGGGTTGTGGGGATTGTTTAGCCAGAGCACCCGGCCTCTCTTGTTGCCAGGGATCCCTTCTGGCAGCAAAGCGGCAGTGGGCGATCCCGAACAAGACAGCCAATCCAGCGGCTTGATCACGGCACCTGCTGCCCGCAGTGCCCGCTCATAGTCGCCAAAAGCGGGACGGGGCAGCCATACCTCCAGCCCCTGCGCCTCCCGAGCAGCCCAGGTCAGCAATTCCGCCGCCCCGTTGCCGACAAAAATCCACTCCGGGTCGACTGACCAGCGCTGCGCCAAACAAGCGCGTAGCTCTCGATAGTCGGGATCCGGGTAGCAGCTGATGGCAACTGGGTCCGGTGCCGCCAGCGCTCGAACTAGGGCTTGCACAACCGACGGCGGCGGGCCCAGGGGGTTGAGGCTGGCGGAAAAATCCACAATAGCCTCAACCGGGCAACCAGCAATCGCTGCTGCCCAAGCTCGGTGGCCACCATGTCGAGGCCGTTGCACGCTAATCCCCTCAGGACTCCCTCCCGCCTATGCGAACGGGACTTAGCCTAACCCAGCGGTTCAAGACCTGTGGCCAGCTGCCACTGCATCGCGAAAAGCTTTGCCGGCAGTGAAAGTGGGGACAACGCTGGCGGGAATCACCATCTTCTCGTTGGTTTTCGGGTTGCGGCCTTCCCGTTCTTTGCGCTTGCGGGCCTCAAAGGAACCAAAGCCCACCAGGGTGACCTTTCCTTTGGGTTCTCCGTTTTCATCGCGGGAGGCAACTTCTTCCACGATGATCTCCAAGGCTGCCGTCAAGACAGCCTCAGCCTCTTTTTTGGTTACGTTAGCGCGATGAGCGACGGCTTCCACAAGCTCTGCCTTGTTCATCCTGGTCTCCTCAATGAGCTGCTCAGAGAAGTTGTGGCTGTAGGAGCAGGGCTAGCCTTGTGCCAGGGCACAGCCGCTGCCGACGATAGGATTGTAGCCATTTGGCTCCAAATCACTGACCTATTTTACAGCCAACTTAGGCTAGAAGCCGGCTAGAGAAGGAGCTTAGGGACTCCCTCGTGCTAACCCAATCGAGGAGCAGAGCAGAATTTTTTGAACACAAAGGTAGCACTGAGATCATGCTAATGCTCTCCTAGCAAAGGGTGGAGCTGGGGTATCACTAGTTGCTTTGGAAGTAGGCCCGCATCACCTCGCGGAAGATCGGGGCTGCCCGGGATCCACCCCCGCCGCCACTGTTTTCTAGAAAAACCACGACCACCAACTCAGGCCGATCGTAGGGAGCGTAGCCGACAAACCAGGCGTGGGAGCGCCGCGGCGGATCCTCAGCGGTGCCAGTTTTGCCTGCTACGGGAGGAAAGCCTGGGCCCAGGTTGGCGTTGCCGCCGGTGCCGTAAACTACCACATCCCGCAACCCCTGCTGCAGGATCTGCAGGGTGGCAGGGGAGAGGCCCACCTTCTGTCGCAGGGGCACAGGGCTTTCCGGGATCACCTGCTGGGAGAGCAAGGGACGAACCCGCCAGCCACCGTTGGCTACCGCTGCCGTCACCACTGCCATCTGCAGCGGCGTGGCGGTGACAAATCCTTGCCCGATGGACATGTTGACCGTATCGCCCACGTACCAAGACTCCCGCCAGTGGCGCTGTTTCCACGCGGCATCGGGCACCAGCCCAGCAGCTTCCCCTTTGAGGCCAATCCCGGTAGGCTGGCCTAACCCAAAGCGGCGCGACCATTCTTGCAAGGGGGCGGCCTTGGTGCCTAGAGCAATTTGGTAGAAAAAGGTGTCGCTGCTGTAGGCTATCGCCTGACGGTAGTTCAGCCGCCCGAAGCCGACGCGGTTCCATTCCCAGAAGCGCCACCCGCCTACGCTAATGTAGGGAGCCGTCTGCAGCACCGTATCGGGAGGGAAGACCCCCGATTCAATCCCGGCGGCAGTGGTGATGATTTTGTAGGTGCTAGCAGGGGGATAGGGCCGCAGGGCGCGGTTGAGGAAGGGAAAATCCTGCTTTTGCAGGCTCTCCCACTGCGCTTGGGTGATGCGGCCAGAAAAGAGGTTGGGATCAAAGGTGGGATAGCTGGCCATAGCCAGGATCGAGCCGTCGCGGGGATCCATGGCGACCACTGCTCCTTTCTGCTGGCCCAGGGCTCGCTCTGCCGCCTGCTGCAGTCGCACGTCCAGCGTCAGCTGCAGGGTTTTGCCCGGCTGAGGAGGCTGTTCGCCTAGCACCCGCAGCACCTTTCCCACGGCGTCCACCTCCACCTGGCGCCCACCCCCCTGGCCGCGCAGATGGCTCTCAAACAGTTCCTCCACCCCCATCAGGCCGACAATGTCCCCCAGGCGATAGCTGGGATCGGCTCGCAGCTGCTCTGGGGGGATCTCGCCAGTGTAGCCCAGCAGGTGGGCAGCCAAGCTGCCGTGGGGATAGAAGCGTACCGTCTCCGCCTCCACCATCACCCCTGGAAGTTCCCGGCTTCTCTCCTCCAGCCGAGTTACCACCTCGGGGCTGGCGTTGCGCAGGATGCGCACAGGGAATGGGGAGCGATAACCTGCTTGCTCCAGTTTTTGGGCAATTTCTTTGGGGTCCAGGTTTAGGTACTGAGCCAGCTTGGGGATCGTCTCCTGCCAACCCTGCCGCGACTGCACCAACGGCCAGAGAAAGACCGAGTAGGACAGTTGACTACCGGCCAGCAACACGCCGTTGCGATCGACAATGCGTCCCCGCTCCGGCGGCTGGGGCAACAGGCGAATGCGGTTGGTGTCGGCCAACTGGCGGTAGTACTGGGCACGCACCAGTTGCAGGTAGGCCAGCCGCGATCCCAGTCCTCCCCACAGCAACCCGCTAGCCAGCAAGAGCAAGGCAAGGGCTCGATAGCCTTGGCCTACTGTTTTGGCCGGGGGGGATCCCAGGCAAGGGGGGCTAGGGGACGGCGGTGGGGGAAGGACTTGTCGCAGTACGGCCGGCTTGGAGTGGGGGGAAAACAAGGCTTGAGGCTTCCGCTCCCCTAAGGCGCTGGAGCTGGGTGGGGCAGGAGCAACAGGGTAAAGTTTGGCCATGAAAAACTGCCGGAAAAAGAATGGGAGCCGACCTTGGGGCCCGCTGATGCAGCTAGGCGGACAGCCTCAGCATCTACTCAGTATCTCTAGCTTTGGCAGGCCTCGTCCAGGAAAAGCAAGGCACCGACTGCGCCAGGCAGCCTGGCTGATGCTGGGCAATGGCCTGCGCTTAGGGTTGTCTGGAGCCTATTTCGTCCTGTTGGCGCGGCTGTTGGGCCCAGAAGCATTTGGGGTGTTCTCCGCCATCTTGGCCTGCAGCAATCTAGCTGCCCCCTTTGGCTATTGGGGCCAGTCAGAACTTCTGATCCAGCGCCTGAGCGGCCGAGGAGCCGCAGCATCTGCCCAGGAGATCGCTCCCAGCTTGTGGCTGGTCGGACTGGGCTGCGGCGGGATAGTGCTGCTGTTAACACCTCTGCTGAGCCTTTGGCTGGTCGGGATCTCCCCCCTTGAGGTGGGCATCCTGCTGGGGAGCGACCTGCTGTTTATTGCCCTCCCCGAAGTGTACAGGGGGATCCTCATTGGGCAAGAGCAAGTTGCCGGGGTAGCCTTCATCGACACCGGCATGGCCCTAGGGCGGGTTAGCGCCGTGCTGCTGGCGATGGTTTTGGGCTGGGGATCCCTGACCCAATGGGCTATCCTCTACGGGCTAATGGTGTTGGCAGTGCTGGGGGCAATGAGCTGGAGGATGCGGCGGTGGTGCGCTCCTTCTCTTGCGGCTCTGGACTGGCAAGAGGTAGGGCCACGGCTGAGAGCAGGTTGGGACTTTGCCGTAGGGCTGGCTGCGGCAAAAACCTTCGCCGACCTAGACAAGCTGCTTTTGCCTCGCCTGGCCTCGAGCGCAACAGGGGGGCTCTACAGCGCCGCCTACCGGGTCATCAACTTCTCGCAAACGCCGATGATTGCGCTGCTCACTAGCCACTTTGCCGAGCTGTGCCGCCAGGGTCAGCAGGGCCTGCCGCAGGGCTGCCGCTACGCCCGCCAGCTTTTCCCCTGGGTGGTCGGCTATGGCAGCTTGGCTACTCTGGGGGTGGCCCTGGGATCCTACGGGATTCCTTGGCTGCTGGGATCCGCCTACCAAGAGACAGCTCTCATCCTGCGCTGGCTTAGTCCCGTCATTTTGCTAGAAGGGCTCCACCTGCTGCTGTCTCATCTGCTCACTGGCGCTGGCCTGCAAAAGCTGCGAAGCCGCCGACAACTGGCAGCCCTAGTCCTGAATGGAGCTTTGAACGGGATCTGGATCCCGGCGTGGGGGTGGCGAGGGGCAGCCCTGGCCACCTTGCTCTCGGAAGTGACCTTGGTGCTGGCTCTGCTGCTGCTAATCCGACGGGAATTGGGCCGCACCGCTGTCGCGAACGAGGACTAGAGGAAAGCCTTGGCCAGTTTGGCCGGGATCTCCTCAAGCGCAGCCACAACGGCCAGTTTGGGCAGGAGCCCTCCACCCCTAGCCCGATACCATAGCCTCAGAGTCGTTCCCCAGCCAAGAATGAGCAGATTCTCGGCAAGCCAGATCCCGCTTTTGGTTCTGTTTGGCCTGTTGCTCTTGGGCCTTTGGCCCACGCACGGGATGGGATCCCAGGAAACCCCTCTGCGGCTCCCGTTCCAGCCGACCGTGACCTACGGGGAAGGGTATGGAGAAGAGGCGGTGGCCCAGCAAGCCCAAAGTCGCTTTGCGCTAAAACTCTTCGATCACTTGCTCCGGCAGCAGCCGCGAGAGAACCTTTTTTTCTCCCCCTTGAGCATTCGCCTAGCCTTGAGCCTGCTGTACAACGGCGCTGCTGGAGAGACCCAAGCGGCAATGGCCAAGGTCCTGGAGGCCCAGGAACTCTCCCTCAATGAGTTGAACTGGACCCAGGCTCAGATGGTGCGCTGGCTGGCGGAAAGATCGCAAACAGCAGGGCCAATCCAGGTGCAAATGGCCAACGGTCTTTGGGTCGATACCACCCTCACCTTGCGGCCTCCCTTTTTGCAAGCCCTGGCTACCTATTACCAAGCAGTGGCCAATCGGGTGGAGCTGGGATCCCCTCAAACGGTGCAGGCCATCAACCGTTGGGTAGCCGAGCGCACCCAGGGCAAGATTGACCGCCTTGTGGACCGCCTCGGCCGTGAAGACAGGATGGTTTTGCTCAACGCCATCTATTTCAGGGGAAAGTGGACCCAGCCCTTCGATCCGGCCCTGACAGAGCCCCAGCCCTTCACCCGCCCGGATGGCAGCCGTGTCCAAGTGCCGATGATGGCCCAATCCGGCCGCTACGGCTACCGGGAGACCAAGCAGCTCCAGGTGGTGCGCCTGCCCTATGGGGAAGGGGAGCTGGCCCTGCTGATCCTGCTGCCGAAACCGGGAGTAAGCTTAGAAGCCCTGCGGCAGGAGCTCAGCCCAGAAACGTGGCAAGAATGGACGGGATCCCTGCCCACCCGCCCCGGCTCGGTGCGGATCCCCAAGCTTAAGCTGGCCTACGAGACCGATCTGGGGCCGGCTTTGCAGCAGTTGGGCCTGGGGATCGCCTTTTCCCGTCGGGCCGATTTCAGCCAGATGACCCCAGAGCCGACACGGGTCAGCAGAGTCTTGCACAAGGCGGCCCTCGAAGTCAACGAAGAGGGATCCGAGGCGGCAGCCGCCACCGGCGTGCTTGTCTCGCGCACCGCTCTCGACCGGCAAGAGCCCTTCCAATTCGTAGCGGATCGCCCCTTCTGGTTGGCCATTGTGGCCTCGGGATCCGGCGGCAACCCGGCGGCTCAAACGCTGCTGTTTATGGGATCCGTAGTAGACCCGAAGTAGAGGCTACAACAGGGCTGGGAGGCTTTCCACAAGCAACTGAGCGCGGCTGGGGCGCCCCCACAGCACCTGCTCGTGCTTGTAGACCACCATTCCGGGGGGGGATCCCTTGGGCTTAAAGACGCATTTGGGGCGGGTATAGACCACAGGCACCTGCTCGCTGAAGCGGCCGCGGCTAAAATAGGCCGCCAAGTCGGCAGCCGCTTGGAGATCTTCGCTTTCGGCCACCGCCCCTGGAGGCAGGCGCAACAGCACATGGCTGCCCGGGATCTCCTGGGCATGGAACCACCAGTCCTGGTCTTGGGCGACGCGAAAGGTCAGCCGCTCATTTTGCCAGTTGTTGCGCCCCACCCAGATAGAAAAGCCACTGGGGCTAGTGAAGCGATAGGGGTTGAAGCTGGCTGAGGAGGCCCGCCTAGATCCCTCTAGCCGGCTGGGGCTTTCTAGGTAGCCTTGCTGAATCAGCTCCGCCTCAATTTCCTGGAGGACGGCCAAGTCCTGGGGCTCGCGGTAGGCTTCTAGCTGCTGCAGGGACGCTTCCACCTGCTCTAGGTAGCGGATCTCTTGCGCTACAGCTTCTAGCAAAGGTCGGACGGCCTCCTGGGCTCGCTTTTGTTTGCGGTGCTTGCGGTAGTAGGCCTGGGCGTTGAGAACAGCGTTTTTCTCCGGATCCAGGGGGATCTTGACCCTCTGGCCGCTGGCAAAATCCGGCAGCTCAATCGAGCTCAGCCCTGGCCGCCAGAGGTGGAGATGGGCCATGAGGAGATCGGCAGCCTGCTTGGAGGCTTCGGCCTGGGCCGAGTCGGCCAACATCTTCTCAAAGTGCTCGCGCCGCTGGCGGAGTTTTTTCAGCAGGGCAGCTAGCTTTTGCCCCAGACGCTGCCGCTCCCGCTCAAAGCGTTCGCGGTTGAGCTGGGCTTGGTAGTAGGTTTCTAGGAGCTGGTGCAAGTTGGGCTGAACGGGATCCCCGCTGGAGCCCCCCCAGCCGAGAACAGTGTACCCCTGGGGGGTGAGTGCCGGCTCAAACCGGCCTGTTTCCAGCCGAGCCAGCCAGTCCTGCCACCAAAAAAACAGGGCCTGCCACTCCTGGGGCGAGAGTTGGTTGCTGGGGGTTTGGGGTGGGATCCCGGCCTGCAGGCACATCGCCTCTGCCAAATGCCGGCTGAGGCCACGGTAGCCGCGCAGCAGCCGTTGACTGATGGGGCCAGGGATCAAGGCAAGGCGCTCCTGCCACTGGGAGAAGGGCTCGGCTTGGTGCGGGATGGGATCGCTGAGGGCAGGGGGAGCTTCGTAAAGTAGACCCGGCTGCACGGGGCGGACCCGCGACTGCCGCTCGCTGACCCCGTGGCCACAGGCCAAGATCACGCCCCCCTCGTCCACCAGGATGGCATTGCTGTACTTGCCCATGACTTCGAGATAAAGGTGGCGTTGGGGGGGATCCCCAGGGCGAGGGCCAAAGCGAAAGTCAATCACCCGCTCCCACTCGTCCAGCAGCGCCAGCTCTGTCAAGGCCAAGCCCCGCAGGTGCCGCTGCAGGTGTTGGCCAAATGGGAAGTCCTCTGCCTCCTTGGGGGGAGCCTGACAGAGGTGAACTCGGGCCGCCTGGGGATGCCAAGACAGGAGCAAGCAAGGCCGGGCCGTGAGGGTGCGCAGGCCAATCACCACTGTCCAGAGATCCGTCTGCTGGATCCACTCCACGCGGGCAGGCAGCAAGGGATCCCCGCCGGCCTCAGCCCGTTTGAGATCCGCCAGCACCGCCCGGAGGGTGGTCAGGTCAACCGGTTGCATCCCTGCTGCTCCTTAGGGCGAGCTAAAGTCTAGGCGCCCTGCCACCGCCAGCGGCTCAAAGCCGCAGGGAGAGAGGCGTCACCTACTCCTCATCCTCGCCCGCCTCGTCTAGATCCAAGAGCAGCGCACTAAGCTGATTGAAAAGAGCAGGAGAGTCCTCTGGATCCAGCAGGTAGGGATCCCCCTCGTCGGGCAGGGCGACGTAAATGAGCGGCGGCTCAAGGGGCGTAAAGACGCCGTACTGTTTGTCCTGGTGGAAGAAAGTAGCCAACAGTTGGAACTCCTGGGCTTCCTCCTCGCTTTCGCCCAGCTCAAACACATCTTCCTCTTCCACGGGGGGCAGCTCTCCCTGCACCGTCAGGATGTCAAAGCCGTTTTGCTGCAGGGTCAGGTTCAACTCCCCCAAAACCGCTTGGAGGGTGGGGAGAGCCGCCTGGAGCTCCTCGGGATCCGGCTCATCCAGGATCCCTTCCATCTCTGCATCTCCATTCTGCCCGGCCTCCTCCTCCCACACCAGCACTTTGATGACGGCATCCAGGGGGGTGGCCAAGGCATAGACCTGATCCTCAATGACCACCCGTCTTAGCACCTCGCACTTGAGAGGCTGGTTTTGCTCGTCGCGGAGCTCCAGGGTTTCGCAAGACTTAGCCATGGAAAACAGCCCAGATTGACATCCTCCCCACCCTCCTGGCTTGCCAAAGCCCACTGCCCACCCAGGCAAACCCGTAGCAGTAGGGCGAGGCTTCTTCTTGATTCTACTGGGACAACAGCTAGTTTAAGCTTGTTCCGTGGCGCCTTTTGGGTTCCATGCAGCCTGGCTCAGTTGTTCGCTTTCGCCACCGCGAGTGGGTGGTGCTCCCGGGGGATACCGAGGAAGTCCTGGTGCTCCGGCCCCTGACTGGCACCCCTGAGGAGGGGGTTCACGTCCACCGGCGGCTTATGCATCTGGTGGGAGGTACCCTGCCCTTTGAGCGGGTTACCCCTGCCTCATTTCCCCTGCCAAGTGCCAGAAATGTTTCCGACGCTACAAGCACTTACCTTCTCTGGCAGGCTGCCCGGCTAATCCTACGGGAGGGAGCCACCCCCTTCCGCTCCCTGGGCCGCATCTCCATCCGTCCACGGGTGTACCAGTTTGTGCCGCTGCTCATGGCCCTGCGCCTAGATCCGGTGCGGCTGTTGATTGCCGACGACGTGGGGGTAGGCAAAACCATTGAGGCCCTGCTGATAGCCAGAGAGCTTTGGGATCGCGGCGAGATCCGACGCCTTTGCGTCCTGTGTCCCCCTTACCTCTGCGAGCAGTGGGCCAGTGAGCTGGCGGAAAAGTTTAACCTGGAGCCCGTGATCCTCCGCTCGGGAACGGTGGGACAACTGGAGCGGAAAACCCCCCCTGGGCGCAGCCTCTACGAACACTTCCCTGT